>JAGQIT010000754.1 GCA_020431135.1 Myxococcales bacterium
TGGGCCTCGCCGCGGAGTCACCCGTGACGCTCGCGGACAGTGCGACGGCGTCGCCGCGGCGCGGCATCGCCAGCGACCGCGAGAGAGGCCGCGCGACGCTCACCGCGGCTGCGCGGGTGTCGGGGCGCTGCCGCGGCGGCGCGTGTGGGGGCGGGGAGGACCGCGTCGCCCTCGCCGAGAACGCAGCGAGCCGCGCAGGGCGGATCATGGCGCGCGATTTTGGCACAATGCGCGCCGTGCTCCACGACTTCCTCCACCGCTTCAAGATGGTCGTCGACGCGTTGATGTCGCATCCGCAGGTCCGGCTGACGCACGTCTGGATCGGCCCCGGCGCTAGCGAGGCCGCGCTCGCGCGCCTGGAGGCGGCGTGGGGTCGGCCGCCGCCCGCGGGGCTCGTGGCGCTCTATCGCCAAGCCAACGGCGTCCAGCTCCGCTGGGTGGACGCGGCCCATGAGACCTACGATCCGGCGCGCGACGACCGGATGAGCTTCGAGCGCAGCGCGGAGCCGCTGCACGAAGTCGGGGGCTTCGCCGCGGGGCTGCTCGACCTGCCGACGGTCGAGGAGCTCGCCGGGCGCGAGTCGATCGCGGCGCTCCTCGAGCTCGAGGACGACGATGACGGGGATCCTGCGCTCGCCCAGGCGGTGGTCTTCGAGAGCTTCAGCGAGGGGGAGGACGTGGTTCTCTACTACGGCGGGGACGCGCCGGAGCCGTGGGTCGGGGTCGCGTCCGATCATCTCGCCGAGGTGCCGCCGCCCGGGGAGCGCGGGCTCTCCCAGCACTTGGAGCACGTTCTCGCGACGTGGTGTTCGGTGTGGCATCGACGCGACGGCGGACCGCGGGGGCTCGAGGCGCTGCTGCGGCGGCGACGGCCGGTGGACCCGACGCGCTTGGCCGGCCAGCGCGCGCTCTACATCGACGACTCGCGGGCGCACGCGATCATGCGCGGCCGCGTTCTCGCGCTCGTCGAGGCGCCGCGGGCCCCGGACTGGTGGTTCTTCGCGCGGACCCTGGTCGAGCTCGAGGACGACCTCGGCGAGACGATCTTCGCGCCGCTGCGCTGCGTCGCCCTCCCCGAGGAGGGCGACCCCTACGAGCGCCTGCGGCCGGATCATCAGGCCCTCGTCGCGCTCCTGGAGGGGCCTGCGGCGGCGCTCTTCGATCAGCTCGCGCCGATGACGGATCGTCGCGCCTCCGTCGGCGTCGCGGGCGGGCCGGCGCTCGCCGACGCCGCGTGGGCCTACGCGGGCCTCGTCTCGACGCTGCCGCCGGAGCGGGCCGCCCGCGCCCTCGTCTCCGCCGTCGACCGGCTCCTGCGCGACCCCGACGTCTACCGCGAGAGGGCGGTCGCCTGGTCGCCGTCTCATCCGCGCCGACCGCTGCGCGCGTCGGGCACGTACTACGGGCTGGCGATCGCGCTCCTCGACGCGCTGCTGATCCTCGCCGCGAGGGCGCGTCCAGGCACCTTCCCCGCGTGGCTCGGCGTCGCCGCGTCGACGCGCCTGGGCGCCGCGCTGACGCTGCTGGCCTCGCGCGACCCGCTCCGCGGCTACGATCCGCGGCGGGATCCGTCGAAGGGGATCGGCGCGCTGTGGCAGGCGCTGCAGGGGTCAGCCGTGACGCTCGACACGGCCGCCCGCGGCCCCCTGAGCGGGGAGCGCTTCGGCCTCGCGCCGCGGCGCGTGGTGAAGGCCGCCAACTACGACGCGCCCTAGCATCCCCGACGATGAACTACGGGACAGGGTCCTAGGAACCTGTCCGAGTGTTCGCTGCGCGGCCTCGCTTGCCCTCGTCGACGAACCTCTCGGCCGTCAGAACTTCCTGACGAAGCCGAGGGGGCCGATGATGGCTGCGCGAGGCCGCGATCCCACGCTGAACTGCCGGACAGGGCCCCTACGACGCCGACGCGTCGGCCTTCGGCCCGTGCTCGGCGAGGTCGGCGATCAGCGCGAGGAGCCAGCGCGCGTGGCCGGCCATCATCTCGAGGGAGGTCAGCTCCTTCTCGCTCTCGGGGGCGAAGTAGCCGGTGCCGAGGTTGGCGATCGGGATCCCGCGGGCGAGGAAGGGGTCGACGCCGGTGCCCCCGCGGATCGGCTGGACGACGGTCGCCACGCCCGCGGCGGCGCCGGCCCGCGCCGCCGCCTCGGCGAGGCCGGGGTGCTCGGCGAGCTGCGGGCCCATGTTGACGTACTGGCGCTTGACCTCGACGGGGCGCTCGCCGGCGAGGCCCTCGACGTGGGCGATGCGTCGGTTCAGGCGATCCGGGTCGAAGTCGCGGAGGCGGACGTCGAGGCGGACGCCGCCCTCGGGGAGCGGGCGGGCGCGGAAGGGCTGCGAGTAGCCGTCGCGGCCGGCGGAGTCCTCGGCGGCGATCGTGAAGCCGGGATCCGAGGCGAGGAAGTGGTGGACCCAGCGGAGCATGTCCTCCGCGGAGCCGTCGGCCGAGCGGACCTCCCCGGGCTCGAGGGAGTAGGAGGCGCCGCGGCTGAGGTGCGGCTCCATCACCGCGGCGAGGGCGGCCCGCACCCGCTCCTCGGCCCCCTCGGCGATCCACAGGCGGACCTCGGCGTCGCAGTCGCGGAGGGCGTCGGAGGTGAAGCGGGCGATCGCGACCTCGGCGGGGTCGAGCGCCGCCTGCCACTCGGCGGCGAGGCGGGTCGCCGGGCGGTGGCCCTCGGCCGCGGCCGTCGCCCCGTGGGTGTTGACGCCGCCGATCCTCGCGATCCACGGGCGCGGCGCGGCGACGAGGACCCGGGCCTCGCGCGCCGGGAAGGTGACGCCGGCCATCGCCGCGTTGAAGTTCTCGACGTTGATCTCGTAGGGGAGGATGCCGTCGACGGTGTAGCCCCAGCGGACGCCGCGCTCGGCGAGCGTCGCGGCGAGCTCGACGACCGCCTCGTCGCGGCCGACCTCCTCGTCAGGGCGGCCGATGAAGAGGAGGGGCGGGCGGTCGAGCTCGGGGCTCTCGGCGAGGAGCGCCGCCGCGGTCATGCAGTGGGCGAGGCCGAGCTTGTCGTCGAGGCCGAAGGGGCGGTCGCCGGGGCCGTGGACGAGGTCGTGGCCGGCGAACGCGTTCATCGCCGGGTAGGTCGCGAGGTCGACGCGGATCCCCGGGTTCTTCGGGAAGGGGACCGGGTCGCCCTCCCAGCCGCGGCAGAGCTGGAGCTCGGGGACCGCCGCGGTGCCGCGCGCCGTGTCGAGGTGGACCATGAAGGCGATCGGCGCCCTGTCGACGCCGCGGCCGCGCCCGGGGTAGCTGGCGATCACGTTGGCCGCGCCGTCGCGCTCGACCGTCGCCCCGAGCGCGCGGTGGAAGGCGGCGACGCGGTCGGCGAGGATCTTCTGGCCCTCGGTCGTCGGGATCGTCGCGGAGCTCTCGTCGCTCTGGCTGTCGATGGCGACGACCTCCTCGAGATGACGGAGGCTGAGCTGCGCGAGTTGATCGTCGGCGGGCACGGGCATCGAGGGCGATGATATGCGCGCGGGCGCGCCTGCGGCAATCACCGGGCGGAGCGCCGCGATCGGCCGCCTGCGGGCCCGGCCCGCGTCCGCGAGCTCGGGTAGCATCCGCCGGTGTCCTGGGGAGCGCTCGCGCGGCGTCGTCACTTCCGCCGCCTCTGGCTCGGCGACGCCGTCTCGCTCCTCGGCGA
>JAGQIT010000755.1 GCA_020431135.1 Myxococcales bacterium
CCGCTACGGCGGGCGTGGCCTCCAAGAGGGCGTCGCGGGGAGACCGCGGCGCCCTCGCTGCGTTCAGCCTCTCCTCGGCGCCGCGCCGCGCTCGATGGCCCGCTGCGGCCCAAGGGGGGCGGCAGGTCGACGCGCGCGTCGGGGCCTGTTGACGGTGTGGAGCGACGCAGTGTCTCGCGGGGCGGCGAGGCGTCTCGCCGGGCCGCGTGAAGCGGGTGTGCAGGCGCGGTGGAGCAGCGGATCTTGTCGCGGCGAGGGCCCCACGCCGTATGGCGCGCGCTACTGGGTCCGCTGGCGGGTCCGTGTCTGCGTCGACTCGCCGGGCCGCGTGAAGCCGGCGTGCAGGCGACGCGGAGGCGCGGCCTCGCCTCCGTCGCCGCGGAGAACGGCCGAGGGCGCCGCGGCTAGCCGCGACGCCCTCGCTCGTGCGACCCGCGGGTCGCCTCGTCTACTCCGACTCGAGGCGGCGCAGGAGGCTGTGGGCCTCCTCGAGCTCCGGGTCCTCCTGGGTCGCGCGGCGGGCCCAGAAGATCGCCCGCTTGGAGTCGCCGGTGCGGTGGGCGATCCGGGCCTGGCGCGCGTAGGCCTGGGCCTTGGTGATCGGGCACTCGCCGTTGTCCATCATCGTGATGGTCCGGAGGACCCGCATCGCCACGTCCCAGTTCTCCAGGACCTCGGCGAGCTCGGCGAGCTCGGCCGCGAGGAGGCCGTTGTCCTTGTCGTTGACGAGGGCCTCCTGGAGGTTGGCGAGCTCGGCGTCGCGGTCGCCCTTCGCCCGGGCGATGAGCGCCTTGCGGTAGTACATCTGGCCGAGCTCGGGCGACTTGCGGCTGCCCATCGACTTGATGATCTGGTCGACGATCGCCTCGGCGTCGTCGAGGTTGCCGGCCTGGAGGTGGACGCCGGCGAGGGTCAGCGCGCTCTCGCGGTCGTTCGGGTCGAGGTTGATGATCTCCGCGAGGACCGGGATCAGCGTCATGCGGTCGCCGTGGTCGAGGAGCATGTCCGCGGCCCGGCGCAGGGTCTCGAGGCGCTGGTCGGCGTCCTCGAGGTTGCTCGCGTCCTCGATGAGCAGGTTGGCGAGCTCGCGGACCGCCCCGAGCTGCTCGTAGAGCTGCTGGAGCTTGCCGCGGATCGCCTGGTTGTCCGGCTGCTTCGAGCGCACGTACTCGAGGCCGAAGCGGGCGGCCTGCGAGCGGTCGAGGTGGATGCTCGCGTCGGCGAGGGCGAGGCCGGCCTCGGCCTGGAGCGCGCCGGTCGCCATGATCACCAGCTTCGAGCAGATGTTGACGACGCTCTCGTAGTTCTCCTGCGCGGCGTCGAGGCGCCACAGGTGGGTCATCGCGTCGGTGTCGGCGGCGTTGCGGCCGACCCACGAGGCGAGGAGCTCGCGGGCCGCGGTGCCCTGCCCGTGGGCGAGGAGGCGGTCGACGAGGCGGAGCGTGAGCTCGCGCTCCTCGGGCTTGCCCTCGGCGCTGGTGACCGCGACCTTCAGGGTCTCGACGAGCTCGTCGGCGACGACGTCGGGGTCGATCGAGTAGGCCTCCTCGAGGTCCTTCAGCGCCGCGTTGACGTCGCCGAGCTGGTTGTAGATCCCGGCGCGGCAGCGGCGGAAGCTGACCTCTTGGGCGAGGTCGACCGAGTTGCCGATGCCCTCGGCGATCGTGTCGAGCGCGGCCTGGAGGTCGCCGGCGGACGCGAGGGTGTTGGCGAGGTCGAGCTTGATCGCCGCGTTGGTCGGGTCAGCGCTGCTCGCGTCCATCAGCAGGAGGGCGGCGGCCGCCGGATCGTCCTGCTGATCGCGGAGGAGGATCGCTGCGTCGTGGAGGAGCTTGGCGCGCTCGGCCTCGGCGTCGCGGGCCTTGGCCGACTCCTGGAGGAGCTTGGCGAGGCGCTCGACCTGGCCGGTCTCCCGCAGGTGCGCCTCGAGGATGTCGAAGAGCGCGGCGTCGCCGGGGCAGAGCTGGTAGCCGGTCTCCAGCGCCTCGAGGGCGCCCTCCTCGTCACCTGACTCCTTGCGCAGGTCGTGGAGCTCGCGGGCGGTCCTCGCCGCGAGCTCGCCCTGGGCGGTGCTGAGCAGGCGCTCCATCAGGGCGCTGCGCTCGCTGACCGTCAGCTCGTCCTTGCCGAGCTCGAGGACGAGGCCCATGAGCTCGGGATCCTCGGGGAGCTCGGCGAGGCCGCTGTGGGCGATCGCCAGCGCCTCCTCGGGGTCGCTCTCGCGCATGCCGTTGGCGACCTTGATCGTCAGCAGCTTGATCGCCGGCTTGTCGCCGGCGGCCTGGGCCGCGCGCAGCTGCTCGCGGAGGAGGACGGCGAGGCTCGCGTCGTCGCCGGCGCTCTCGAGCTGGCGGGTCAGGAGGTCGCGCGCTCCCTGGTCCTTCGGGTCCTCGGTGAGGGCGTCGCGGAGGAGGGAGAGCACGTCGGCGCTGCGCTCCTCGCGGTCGATCAGCTCCTCGGCGAGGGTCCGCCGCAGGAGGTTGCGGTCGCCGGGCTCCTGGATCCCGTCGATGATGTCGCTGACCATCCGCTCGAGGCGGTCGATGTCGCCGAGGCGGCGGTAGAGGGCCATCAGCGGCTCCCAGATCGCCCGCTCGGCGGAGTCGCGCTCGAGGAAGCGCTCGTAGAGCTTGACCGCGAGGCTCGGGTCGCCGTCGTCCGAGAGGGCGAGCTCGATGATCTCGTTGGCAAGCGGCAGGAGCTCGGCGAGCTCGGTGTGCTCGGCGGCCTCGCCGAGCCAGCGGACGGCGCCGGCGAGGTCCCCCGCGGCGCGGCGGCGGCGGGCGAGGGCGAGGAGCGCCCAGGTCAGCGGCTGGCCGTGCGCGAGCTCGAGGGCCCGCTGGAGGAGCGCCTCGGCCTCGTCCCACTTCTCGAGGTCGAGGGCGAGGTCGGCGGCCTCGCGCGCGGCCTCCGGCGTCGCGTCGCTGCGGGCGGCGCGGCGGCTGAGGGCGTGGAGGAGGAGCGGCTTGTCCTTCGAGCGCCGGGCGACGTCCTCGTAGATGTCGAGGAGGCGCTCGCTCGGCTCGCCGTCCTCGCTCGCCCGCTGGAGGATCAGGCCGGCGCGGGCGAAGCGGGGCTCGTCGTCGAGGGCCTTGAGGAGGGCGTCGAGGCCCTCGTCGAGGTTGTCGGGGTCGGCGAGCTGGATCTCGGCGACGCGGTAGAGGGCGTCGACGCGGCTCTCGTCCTCGCCCGCGCCCATCTCCGAGAGCAGGTTGAGGAGGCGGAGCTGGGTCTCGTTGTCGCCGCGGGCGGCGGCGACGCGGGCCCCGGCCCGCCAGGCGTCGACCTGGCGGACGCCGGTCTTCTCGGCCTGCTCGAAGTAGTCGGCGGCGGCCTCGAGGTCGCCGGTCTCGCGCTCCATGATCTCGCCGAGGCGGAGGAGGAGCTCGAAGCGGGCGTGGGCGTCGCTCGGCCGGCGCGTGGTAGCGAGGAGCGACTTGAGCTGGCCGACGTAGCGGGCGACGAGGCCCTGGCGCGACGCGAGGTCGCGGGCCCTGTCGTGGCGCTCAGGCGAGCTCGGGTCGGCCTCGAGGGCCTTGAGCAGGGCGTCGAGCGCCTGCGCCGGCTCGCGCAGGTCGTGCTCTAGCACCTCGGCGAGCTCGCTGAGGATCTCGGCGCGGTGGCGCGGGTTGCTGACGTGGCCGAGGCGGGCCTCGATGACCCGACGCAGCAGCGCGAACTCGCGGCGCTCGCGGAGATCCGCCTGCAGGCGCGGGGCCTCGACGTCGCTCTCGGCGAGGGCGTCGATCGCCGACTCGACGAGCTCGGTCGCCTTGTCGTCCTGGCCGCGCTCCTTGGCGATGCGGCCGAGCTTGAGGAGCACCTCGGCGGGGCCGATCTCGGCGAGGGCGCTGTCGTCGGCGCGGCGGAGGTTGACGAGCAGGGTCCGGTAGGCGCGCTCGGCCCGGGCGAGC
Organism: Myxococcales bacterium; assembly: GCA_020431135.1. Classification (GTDB taxonomy): domain Bacteria; phylum Myxococcota_A; class Polyangia; order Nannocystales; family Nannocystaceae; genus JADJRG01. The sequence goes on from JAGQIT010000755.1 coordinate 3,915, forward strand.
TGGCCGCTCTGGCGGGCGAGCTCGGCGAGGGTCCGGAGGATCGCGATGTTCCCGGGGTCCATGCTCGACGCGGCCTCGAGCTGGTCGATGGCCGGGGCGATCTCGCCGTCGGCGTGGAGCACCTGGGCGAGGAGGAGGTGGACCTGCGCGCGCTCAGCCGAGCGCCGGCGGCCGAAGCTCTCGATGAGCTCGCTGAGGAGGCTCTTGGCCTCGGGGAGGCGGCCGCTGCTGAGGAGGCCCCTGGCGAGCATCATCTTCAGGCCGCGGTCGTCGTCGGCGATCGCCAGCGCCCGCTCGAGGACCGGGACGGCGAGCTCCGGCGCGCCGATCTCGTCCTGGAAGAGGGTCGCGGCCTCGCGGGCGTAGGCGAGGACGGTCGTCGAGTCGCTGACGTGCTTCGCCGCCATCGCCAGGGTGTTGGCGAGGGCCATCGGGTCGCCGGCGTCGCGGAGGAGGCCGAGGAGGAGCTTGCGCACCTCGGCGTTGCGCGGCGCCTCGCCGAAGGCGGCGTGCAGCGTCTTGATCGCCCCGTCGGCGTTCTCGGCGGCGATCTCAGTCCGCGCGAGCTTGAGGAGGATCGGCACGCGCTCGGTCGCCGCGGCGCCGTCGAGGCGGCGGTGGAGCCAGCGCGCGGCCTCGGCGGGCTCGTCGCGCTCGAGGTGGAGGCGGGCGAGGGCGTCGATCGCCAGGCTGCTCGGCGCGAGCTCGACGACGGCGGTGTAGGCGGCGATCGCCCGGCTCTTCTCGTCGAGGTTGTCCTCGGCGAGCTGGGCGACGCGGAGCCAGAGGTCGGCGGCGTCGTCGGGCGAGCCGACCGACGAGAGCTGGCGCGCCTGGTCCTCGAAGATCTCGGCGAGCTCGCCGAAGCGGCTGCGCTCGCTGAGGATCGCCTCGATGATCTCGAGGGTCTCGGCGTGTCCTGGTTTTTCGGACAGGTTTGCCCGGAGGGCCGAGATCCGCGAGTCGCGGGTCTCGAGGTCGCCGGCGAGGCGGGCGATCTCGAGGCGGAGCTCGAGGCGGCGCTCGGTGTCCTCGGTGTGGCTGAGCTCGCGGGTGCGCAGCTCGAGGAGCTCGGCGGTGCGGCCCTCCTGCTCGCAGAGCTGGGCGACGCGGAGGATGTCGGCGATGGACTCGTCGCCCTCGCTGAGGATCCCGAAGTAGAGGTCGATCGCCCGCGCGCGCTGGTTGACGCCGGCGAGGAGCTCGGCGGCCTTGCGCCGGAGGTCGCGGGCCTTCTCCTTGGACAGCGGCAGGGTCGCGCCGTCGAGGAGGAGGCGGGCCGAGAGCTCGGCCTTCGACCGGCGGCAGACCTCGTCGAGGGCCCAGAGCGCGGCGTTCGCCGGCTGGATCACCCCGGTGGCCTCCTCGCCGCGCGACCACATGCGCGCGGCCTTGCGGTAGAGGCGGTAGAGGGTGTTGCGGATGACCTCGTCGTCGTCGCTGGCGAAGGCCATCGCCGCGGCCTCGCGCAGCGCGTCGAGGTCGGAGATCGCCAGGGCGTCGATCTTGAGGAGGGTGTCGATGCGCTCGACCGGCGAGCGCGAGCGCAGGCGGTGGGCGAGGGCGCGGAGCACCTCGAGGTCGTTGGGGTCGCGCTCGGAGGCCTTCTCGGTCGCCGCGATCGCGGCCGCCTCGTCGCCGCAGCGGTCGTACCACTCGGCGATCGCCAGCTCGAGGCGGCGGGCGGCGTCGGGGGTCAGGCGCTCGCCGTACTCGTCGGCGGCGGCCTGCATCGCGTCGGCGAGGGACTTCCACGCGTGGTCGTCCTTGGCCGCCGACGAGATCGACTCGAGGAGCGCGGCGTCGTGGCTGACGTGGCCGGTGAGCGCCTGGACGGCGGCCGTCGCCGCGACCTGCCAGCGGCCTGAGCGGGCGGCGTGGCCGGCGGTCGCCTCCTGGTAGTCGAGGCGCTCCGGCGCGAGGGCGGCGGCCTTGGCGAAGGCGGTCGCCGCCTCGCCGACGTCCTGGAGGTGCTCTGCGAGCGCCTGGCCGCGGGCGAACCACAGCTGGGCGGCGCGGGCGTTCGGCGCCCGCTCGGCCGCGTCGGCGAGGGCGTCGGCGAGCTGCTGCCAGGCGTTCGTCGCCGCGGCGAGGCGGTGGAGCTCGTGCTCGAGGGTGACGTCACTCGGATCGGCGATCAGGGCGCGGGCGATCGCCGTCCGCGCGCCGCCGAAGTTCTCGGCGCGGCGCTCGTAGATCCGCGCGGCCTCGGTGAGGATGCGGGCGCGGCCGTAGTCGTCGGCGGCGAGGCTGAGGCGCGGCTCGACGAGGTCGAGGAGCCCGGCCCAGTCGTCGACGCGGCGGAAGGCGCTGAGCAGCGCCCGGACCGCGATCTCCTTGCATGACTCTTCGGACAGGACCTCGCGGAGGCCGGCCTGGGCCTCGGGGCGCCCCGGGTCGAGGCTGACGGCCTCGGCGTAGAGGCGGGCGGCGGTGACGTGGTCCTCGAGGTCGCGGAGGTGGATCTCGGCGGCGCGGACGTAGAGCCAGCCGGTGTGCGACGCCGACGACGACGCCGACTTCTCGAGGAGCTCGGCGAGCTCGCCGAAGCGGGCGCAGGCGGTGAGCTGGCGGTCGAGCGCCGAGAGCAGCTCGGGATCCTCGCCGAAGCCCTCGCGGACGCCGAGGAGGATGTCGATCGCCTCGTCGATGTTGCCGAGGCGGAAGGCCTGGAGCTCGGCGGCCTTGAGGAGATCGGCGCGCTGCTGGAGCCTGATCACCGGCGCCGAGGCGCGGCGGAGGAGGGCGCCGACCAGCTCCTCCCAGCGGTCGAGCGCCTCGAGGAGGCGGATCACCGCGCTCATCGCCTCGACGTCGTCGATGTTCGCCTCGAGGCGGCTCTGCCAGATCCCGAGGGCCCGCTCGCGCTTGCCGAGCTCTTCGGCGAGGCGCGCGGCCTCGCCGAGGATCGCCTGGCGGATCGCCGGCGCCTTCTCGAGGGCGGCGAGGCGCTCGAGCACCTGGAGCCGCTCCTCGCGCTGGTTCTCCTCGACGAGGAGCGAGGCGAGGGCGTGGGCGGCGATCGACGCGGTCGACGGCTCGACGTCGGGGCTGTCGAGGATCTCGCGGTAGAGCGTGAGGGCGCCGGCGACGTCGCCGAGCGCCTCGCGCTTGATCTGGGCGGCGTCGAGGAGGAGGGCGAGGCGCATGCCGCCGTCAGTCGCCTCGGCGGCGCTGAGGAGGGCGGCGGCGTAGAGGTCTTGGCGGTTGGCGCGCGTCGCGATCTGGCGGAGCTGCTTGCGGGCCTCGCTGTCGCTCGGGGTCAGGCGCAGGAGGTTGCGGTAGACGCCGAGCGCCTCGATGTCCTCGCCGCGCAGCGCCAGGCGGTTGCCGAGGTCGCGGTAGAGGGCGCGCTCTTCATCGGAGTCGGAGAAGTCGAGGGCGGCGCGGATCAGGCGGATGACGTCGTCGTCGCGGCCGGCGGCGTCGTAGGCCTGGCGCAGGAGGTCGAAGGCCTTGCGCCGGAGATCGATCGGCGCGGTGTCGTGGGCCATCAGGCGCTCGAGCTCGGCGCAGGCCTCGGGGTCGCCGGGGGCCTCGTCGATGACGCTCTTGAGCACGACGAGGGCGTGGACCGGCTCGTCGAGGCGCTCGCGGTAGATCCCGGCGATGCGGATCCTGAGGTCGCGGGCCTCGCTCGCCGGGAGCTGGTCGACCTGACCCTCCCAGAGGCCGACGAGATCGGCGAAGCGACCGAGGCGCTCGAGGAGGCGCTCGACCGTCGCCGCGAGCTTCTGGTTGTCGCGGTCGATCGCCACCTGCTTGAGCAGGTAGTCGGCGGCGAGCTCCGGCTTGTCGGCGAACTCCTTGGCGACGTGCGCGGCCTCGCCGAGGATCTCGCGGCGCGTGTCGTCGTCCTTGATGTTGACGAGGACGCGGTCGTAGACCTCGAGGAGCTCGTCCCAGGCCTCGCGCGCGGTGAGGGCGACGGTCAGGCGATCGAGGGCCCAACGCGCGCTCGGATCGCGCTCGAGGATCTGAAGGAGGAGATCGGTGATCGCCTGCGGTTGGTCGCCGTACCACTCCTCGTGGAAGCGGACGGCGCGCTCGGCGAGATGGGTCCGCAGCTCCACCGGCAGGTTTCGACGGAGGATGTCGCGGTAGAGCGACGCGACCTCGTCGGGCTGCTGGTGGGTGTCGGCGAGGGACTCCAGGTGGTCCCACGCGTCGTCGCTGTCAGGGGAGCTCTCGGCGGCGCGAAGGGCAGCGGCGAGGGACTGCTCCACGCCCGAATCATTCTTGACGCTCATATCCGGCCCGTTCTTTCATCCCGCGCCCAAGACCCGCGCGGGGCGTCGCACTATAGCAAGAAGCCGGCGGTGTCGGCCCTCGGGCCAGCGATGACGCGAAGGAAATGGGGCGCGCGACCCTGCGCCTCGCGGCGCGCAGACGGGCGCGCGAGGCTGCGCCCGCGAGGCGAAGACGCGGGCGTCGAGCGAGAAAGTTGTATCGCCAAGTCGACGCGTCGAAGGGCGAGGACTTGGGGGATCGAGACCACGATCAGCGCCGCCTTCACGGCGCCTCAGAACGGGTTTCACTCGCTCGTCGCGGTCGCCGTGAGATCACGATCCGCACCGTCATCGCGGCCGTCCGCGAGGCGACGCGGCGGGGACGGGGATCGCGGCGGTTTGCAGGGGGGACCATCGGCAGTACCCTCCGCCGGGCGCCGCCGCGCCCCGCCCCTGTGCGCATCTACGCCCGACATCACGCGACTCGGCGGACGACCGCCGCGCTCACTTGTGCGCTCGCCGTCGCCCTCCTCGCGCTCGCGCCTTCGCTCGCTTCCGCGCGCGGGCGACCGTGGCAGCTGCGCGCGCACGCGACCCCGCAGACCCTCCGCGCGGGGACGTCTACGTCGGTCGAAATCACCCTGCGCAACCTCGGCGACGAGCCGATCTCCGAGGCCCTCGGCGACCGGCTCGCCTACCACTGGCTCGACGCCGACGGCGAGGTCGTCCGCTACGACGGGCTGCGCACGCGCTTCGCCGACGTCGTCGCGCCCGGCGAGATCGTCACCGTCGACGCGACGCTCGAGGCACCGGAGCGGCCCGGCGCCTACCTCCTGCAGTGGGAGCCGGTGCGCGAGCAGGTCGGCTGGTACGGGCCGCCGCGCCTGTCGACGACGGTGGTGATCCCGGTGGAGGTCGTCGCCGGCGCGCCGGAGTGGCGCCTCCTCGGCGCCGCCGTGCCGTCGACGATGCGCGCCGGCGAAGCGCTCGAGGTCCCGGTCCGCCTGCGCAACGACGGGCCGGAGATCTGGGAGCCAGCGGCCGGCGATCGCCTGAGCTACCACTGGCGCGACGCGAGCGGCGACGAGGTCGTCCGCGACGGCCTGCGCAGCGAGCTCGGGCGCGTCGTCGCGGTCGGCGACGAGGTCGAGCTCCGCGCCCGCGTGCGTGCGCCGGCGCAGGTCGGGCGCTACGAGCTCGTGTGGGAGCCGCTGCGCGAGGGCGTGCGCTGGCGCGGCGATCCGGCGCCGGCGATCGTCGTCGAGGTCCGCGGCGGCGCGATCGCCTGGGCGCCGGTCGAGGCCGAGGCGCCGAGCGAGCTGCACGCGGGCGATCGCGTGGTCGTCGACATGGTCGTCGCCAACCGCGGCGAGCGGGCGATCGATCCGGCCGCCGGCGATCGCCTGAGCTACCACTGGTTGACCGCCGACGACGAGCGCCGCGTCGTCGTCTGGGACGGCCTGCGCAGCGACCTCCCGGAGGCGGTCGCCCCCGGCGAGCGCGTCGCGATCGCGGCCGAGCTGCTGGCGCCGGTGCTCCCCGGGCGCTACCGCCTGGTCTGGTCGCTCGTCCGCGAGAACGCCGGGTGGTTCCCCGCCGCCGACGACGCGGTCCGCGAGGTCGAGGTCGAGGTCCTGCCGCCGTGGCTCGCCTTCGAGGTCGAGGCCGTCGACTGGCCGCGGTGGCTTCCCGCGGTCGGCGAGGTCGAGGTCGAGGTGACGGTCCGCAACGCCGGCGCCGCGACCTGGGGGGGCGACGGCGCGGACCGCCTGAGCTACCACTGGTTCGCCGCCGACGGCGTCACGCTCGTCGAGCGCGAGGGCCTGCGGACGCCGCTCCCCCGCGCCGTCGCGCCGGGCGAGGCGATCACCGTGCCGATCGTCGTCCGCGGCCCCGGCGAGGGCGGCGACTTCGTCCTCGCGATCGACATGGTCCGCGAGCACG
>JAGQIT010000756.1:0-790 GCA_020431135.1 Myxococcales bacterium
GCGACCTCGGCGACGAGCTCGGCGATCGCGGCTGGTCGGTCGCCGTCGCCGGTCCCTTCATCGTCACTGGTGACCTCCCGCTCGCGCGCCTCGAGCACTTCTCCGCGGGCGTCATCGGCATGGCGCTCGATCACCTGCGCCGCGACTACTTCGCCCGTGACCCGCGCGAGGCGGTCGTCACCTACCTCTTCGGCGACGACGCGAGCTACCGCCGGCACACCCTCGAGATCTTCGGCGAGTCCCCTGAGACGCCCTACGGCTACTACGATCGCGGCCGCCACGCGATGGTCATGAACATCGCCACCGGCGGCGGCACCCTGGTCCACGAGATGGTCCACCCGCTGCTCCGCGTGAACTTCCCGGGCGCGTCGCCGTGGCTCGACGAGGGCCTCGCGTCGCTCTTCGAGCAGTGCCGCGAGCGCGACGGGCAGCTCGTCGGCATGACCAACTGGCGCCTCCCGGGTCTCCAGCACGCGCTGCGAGGCGGCCACGCGCCGACCTTCGACGAGCTCCTCGCCGGCGACGCGGCGGTCTTCTACGGCGAGAATCGCGGCAACAACTACGCGGCCGCGCGCTACCTCCTCTACTACTTCCAGGAGCGCGGCGTTCTCCGCGATCTCTGGCGGCGCTTGGTCGCCGGCGGTCGCCGCGACGACGGCGGCCTGGCGATCGTCGGCGAGTTCGCCGAGCGCCTCGGGCACCGCGATCTCGGCGCCTTCCGGCGGACGTGGGAGTCCTACGTCCTCGCCCTGCGCTACCCGTAAGACGGCTCGCTCGGTCCGCGCCCGAC
>JAGQIT010000756.1:826-6006 GCA_020431135.1 Myxococcales bacterium
GCGCCGGCCTGCGGGAATTGCGGGGCCTGGGTAGGCAGCGACGCCCCGATCGAGTACGCTTTCGCGCCCATGAGCGCCCCGATGCAAGAGGTTGTTCGCATTCACGGGGTCGCCCACGGCGGCCAAGGCGTCGGCCGCGGCGAGGGTCCAGACGCCGATCCGCGGGTCTGGCTGGTCGACGGCGCCTTGCCGGGCGAGCGGGTCGCCGCCGCCCGCTTGCGCGAGGCCAAGCAGATGATCCGCGGCGAGGCCCTCGAGATCCTCGAGCCCGCGCCGACCCGGGTCACGCCGCCGTGCCCCCACGCGTCCGTCTGCGGCGGCTGCTCCTGGCAGCACGTCGATCCGGCGGCGCAGATCGAGCTCAAGCGCGAGATCGTCAACGGCCAGCTCCGCCACCTCGACGTCGAGGTCCGCCGCGCCGTCGCCAGCCCCAAGGTGCTCGGCTATCGTCGGCGAGCGCGGCTCCACTACAGCAAGGAGTCCGGCGCCCTCAACCTCGGCTTTCGCCGCAGCCGCTCGCACGCGATCGTCGATCTCGACCGCTGCCCGGTGCTCGACGAGCCGCTCAACCACGCCATCGCCAAGGTCCGGGCGCTCGTCGACTTCCTCCCGGCGGTCGGCGAGATCGTCGGCCTCAGCGACGGCGCGCGGGCGATCCTCGGCCTCCCCGGCGTCCCCCCGAGCGAGGCGATCGACGCCGTGATCCGCGAGACCGTCCTCGACGAGGTCCTGGTCGGCGTCGCACTGCGCGGGCGTCGGCAGCGGCACAGCGTCGGCGTCACGTCGATGGCCATCGACGGCGGCGGCGGCACGATCGCGATGGCGGCGGGGCCCTTCGTCTTCACCCAGGCCCAGGCCGAGCAGAACGAGCTCCTCGTCCGCCACGTCATCGAGGCCGCGCGCCCGCGCGACAAGAAGGTCCTCGAGCTCTTCGCCGGCGCCGGCAACTTCACCCGCGCGCTCGCCCGCAACGCCGCCGGCGTCTGGGCGCTCGACGACAGCCGCGAGTCGATCTCCTACCTCCGCCTCCTCGCGGAGGAGTGGCAGCTGCCGATCAACGCCAAGCACGGCAAGGCCGAGAACCTCCTGCCGAAGCTCGCGCGCGGCGCCCAGGGCTACGACGTCGCGGTCCTCGATCCGCCGCGCCGCGGCCTCGGCAGCCGCGGCTGCAAGGCGCTGGCGAAGGTCGTCGGCGAGCGCATCGTCTACGTCTCCTGTGATCCTGCGACCCTCGCCCGCGATCTGCGGGCCCTCGTCGACAGCGGCTTCCGGATCTCGGACGTGTCGATCTTCGACTTCATGCCGATGACCCCAGACATCGAGGTCGTCGCCACCCTCGAGGCGGTCTAGGGCCGCCGCCGAGGCAAGGGCAGGGGGCAGCGGTGGATCCGGTCAAGGCGCTCGTCCGCGCGATCAAGAAGGGGGACCTCGCGTCGGTCTACCTCCTCTACGGCGACGAGCCGGCGGCGATCCGCGAGGTCGTCGACGCGATCCGCGAGGCGATCATCCCGGCCAAGGACGCGACCGCCCAGTCGATGGCGGCCTTCAACCACGAGCGCTTCGACGGCGGCGACGTCCGCTCGGCGTCGCAGATCCTCGAGGCCTGCGCGCAGATGCCGATGCTCGCGCCGCGGCGCCTCGTCGAGCTCAGCAACCCGGACGATCTCGGCAAGGGCGGCCGCAGCGAGGACGGCCCGAGCTCGACAAAGGAGAAGGCCATCGACGCGCTCGCCGGCTACATCAAGGCGCCGAGCCCGAGCACGGTGCTGGTGATCTCCGGCGCGGGGATCGACGGGCGCTCGAAGCTCGTGACGACGGCGAAGAAGGCGAAGGGCGCCGTCGCCCAGAAGTTCGAGGCGCTGCGCGACGACGACGACGCCTGCCGCCTGGCGATCGCCGAGGCCCGGAGCCGGCGGCGGCGGCTCTCGGACGAGGCCGCCCACGCCCTGGTCTCGGCGGTCGGCACCGGCCGCACCGAGCTCCTCGAGGGGCTCGATCGCGTCCTCCTCTTCGCCGGTGAGCGCGAGAACGTCGGCGTCGACGACGTCCACGCGGTGATCGCCCAGACCCGCGAGGTCGACATCTTCGCGATCACCGACGCCGTCGGTCGCGGCGATCACGAGGCCGCGCTCACGCTCCTCGCTCAGATCTTCGCCGCCGGCGAGAAGGACACCGGCCTCGCCCACCGCCTCTTCGCGCTGCTGACCCGACAGATCCGCCTGGTGATGAGCGCCAAGGCCCACGAGGGGCACTACCATCAGGTCGCCGACGTCCCGCCCTTCCTCGTCCGCAAGGTCGAGGCCCAGGCCCGCGGCTTCACGATGGAGCGCCTGCGCGCCGCCTATGCCGGCCTGGCGCGCCTCGACTTCGACCTCAAGGGCGGCTCGCACATCGCCTACGCCTCGCCCTACCTCGCGCTCCAGCGGTGGATCCTCGAGACCTGCGACGCGCTGCCCGGGGTCGACGCGCGGCGCTAGAGGGTGTCGTCGCAGCCGCGCGCGCGGAGCGATGACAGCCGGAGAACCAATGAAGAGAGCGCCCGCCGGATCCCCGGCGAGCGCCCCGTTCCACCCGAAGCGGAGGTCTAGGCCTGGGCCGCCTGGCTCACCGCCGTGTTGAGGCGGGAGACGTAGCGGGAGGCGGTGTTGCGGTGGATGACGCCCTTCGACCGCGCGCGGTCGATGGCGCTGATGGCGAGCGGGAGGGTCTCCTTCGCGGTTGCGAGATCCTCCTCAGCGATCGCCTTCCGGACGCGCTTCATGTAAGTCCGCATCGTGCTCAAGTGGAGCAGGTTGCGCTGGCGGCGCTTGATGCGTTGACGGTTCCGTTTCTCTGCCTGCTTATGATTGGCCACGCGCTTCTCGCTGGTAGGTTCGGGTGGGCGGCTGTTTTGCAGCGAGGGTGGGGGGCTTGTCAAGCTGCTTTCGAGCGGCGAACCTCACCGCCGCGCATGCGAGCCCAGCCGGTCCCCAGACGATCCCACACCGCCCGAGCCGGGAGGTACTGTGCGCTGAGCGCGCGGATGACCTCGCGCGCGGCTCTCTTCGCGGCCGCGTGCGCGCTCGCGTGCGTGTTTTCGCCGCCTCCGCCGCTCCCTGAGGAGCTCGCGGCCGAGCAGGAGGCCGAGGCCGCGCGGATCGCCGCGCTGCGCAGCGGCGAGGGCGAGGACCCCGACGGCGGCGGCGGTGAGGGCGGTGTTGGGGCCGCCGGTCAGGGGCAGGGGCAGGGCCAGGGCGCGGAGGGGGAGGTCGATCCGGCCAAGTTCAAGGCCGGAGAGATCGCCCGCGTGGGCATGTCGCCGGCCGAGATCCGCGCCTACAACACCGCTCAAGGCGATCCTGAGCGCGGCGACTTCACCCTCGAGGAGGCGCTCGCCGGGATCGGCGGCGCCGGCCCGCTCTTCGCCGAGATCGTAACCTCACGCGGGGCCATCCGCTGCGAGCTCTTCGTCCGCGACGCGCCGCTCACGGTCGCCAACTTCGTCGGCCTCGCCCGCGGCCTCCGCCCCTTCCTCGACCGCGACCAGGGCGCGTGGGTCAAGCGCCCCTACTACGACGGGGTCATCTTCCACCGCGTGATCCCGGGCTTCATGATCCAGGCCGGCGATCCGACCGGCACCGGCACCGGCAACCCTGGCTACGTGATCCCCGACGAGATCGTCCCGACCTACAGCCACGACGACGCCGGCGTCCTGAGCATGGCCAACCGCGGCGCCGGGACCGGCGGCGGCCAGTTCTTCATCACCCTTGGGCCGACGCTGCACCTCGACGGCAAGCACACGATCTTCGGCCGCTGCGATCCGGAGGGGATGGAGATCGCGGACGATATCGCCCTGGTCCCGCGCGACACCAACGATCGCCCGGCCGAGCCCGAGGTGATCGAGACGATCCGGATCACCCGCTGAGCCGCGGGTGCGCGCGGGTCCATCGGACTTCAGCGCAGGGCGCCGGTCGCTGCAGTGGACGGCGTCCGTGCGGTCGGGACATGTCGCGCGGCGTGGCTCCTCGTCCGAGCGCGCCTGCGCCTCGCCCCGGCGTCAGGTGAACGTTCGGCGCTCCTCGGTCACGCCGAGCTGACGTCGCGGCTGACGAGACCGCGCGGCCGGACGCGGCGATGATCGCCCGGCAGGTCGCCGCGTCGCCGGCCTATCCTCGGGGGATGAAGAGCTATCCGACGCCCGTCCCGCCGCGCGCGCTCCTCGAGAACGCCTCGACGTTGATCGTCCGCCCGGATCTCCTGCGCTCGACCCTCGTCGCCGACGTCGAGACGGACGATCTCGGGCGGGGCCTCGCCGCCCTCGAGGCCGCGAGCCGGGCGCTGCAGGAGGCCATCGGCGCGGCGCTCCCCGGATCGCAGGTGATCCTCCGCGGCCTCGACCTCCGCCACGAGACCAGCAAGGTAAAGAGCCGCAGCGGCGCGGCGGAGGTCCGGCCGTCGATCACCGGGGTGATCGAGGTGCCGCTCGCAGCGGCGCTCGACTACTGGGCGCGCGCTCGCCTGGTCGCGCGCCTGTGGGCGACCACGGAGGCGGCCGTCGCCCAGGGGCTGCGCAGCAAGCCGAGGATCCGCGCGGCCTTCGGCGCCCCGTCGGCCGTCGTCCGCGAGCCGGAGGCCTTCCGCGGCGAGCTCATCGAGCGCTGGCTCGAGCGGATCCAGGAGATCGCGCGCAGGGCCGCGGCGAGCGGCGTCTGTGCCGGCCTGAGCCTGCGGGCCTGCGACGTCCCGGGGGCGGTCGAGCAGCGCCCGCGCTCGCTCGAGGAGGTCTCCCTCGAGCTCGCGATCGCCGGGCCCCCGCTCGAGGCGAGCGACGCTCGGTCGGGGATCGGCGACGCCGGCTAGGACGAGGTGCGTCGCGGACGGGCCGGGACGTCCGCGCAGCCGCAGCGCGGGGCCGAGATGTGAGGTGTCCCTTCGGACAGGCTGGAGCCTACGAGCCGAAGTAGTACGTCGTCGCTAGGCCGAGGTAGAGCGTGTTCGACATCGGGCGGCCGGCGGCGGCCGGCGTGAAGCCGATCCAGCCGAGCTCGGGGCCGAGGCCGAAGCCGCCGCCGCGGCGCGGGCGCAGGCGCTTGGCCAGGGGGAAGAACTCGTAGCGCGCCGCCGCCTTGAACGCGGCGCCGCCGAAGCCCGAGCGGCCCTCGACGCCGTCCTCCCGGACCGCGCCGCCGCCGACGCCGAAG
>JAGQIT010000055.1 GCA_020431135.1 Myxococcales bacterium
GGCCCGGAGGAGCCGCCGATCGGCGCCGCGCTCAGGCGGCCGAGGCTGGCCTCGGCGACCGCCCCGGGGAGGCTCCAGACATCGAAGAAGTGGGCCTCGCGGAGCCACCGCGCGACCGGGTGACCGTCGACGTAGCCCGCCCCCTTGGCGACCACGAGGGCCGCGCGCGCGGCCCGGTTCACGAGGCAGTTCGCGGCGAGGCGGATCTCCTCGACGGGCATCGTCGCGTCGCCGCAGGCCGCCGCCAGGAGGGCGTCGCGGAGCGCCGCGTGCTCGGCCGCGAGGGCGTCGGCGGCGGCGAGCACCGCGGCCCGACGCGCGCCCTCCTCGCGGAGGTAGCCGAGGATCGCCGCGGTCAGGCCGAGGGCCAAGGTCGAGGTCTGGAGCCCGCCCGTCCGCGCGCCGACGCCCTGGCGCATGACGTTCGCCGACGGGCCGGCGAGGAGCCAGGCGCGATCGACCTCGACCTCACGCAGGTGGAGCTCGGCGGTGTCGCTGCCGACGAGGCCGACGAGCGGGTAGCGCTCGCCAACCTCGACGCCCGGGAGGTCGGTCGGCAGGGCGATGAGGAGCTGGCGGTCGTCGGCCAGGGTCGCGCCGACGACCACGTGCTCGGCGTGGGCCGCCCCCGTGACCCACGGCGAGTAGCCGTCGAGGACGTAGCCGCCGGCGCGCGGCCGCGCCCGCAGGACCGGCTGGCGGAGGTGGCGACGGCTCGTCGTCAGGTGCGAGATCCCGACGGTGGCGAAGCGGTCGCCGCGGACGAGCGGCGGCAGGAGCTGGCTCTGGGCCCAGTCGTTGTTCGACTTGGCGATCCGCCGGCACGCGCCGGTGCGCTGGGTGATGACGAAGGTCGTGGTCAAGCAGGCGGCGCTGAGCTCGAGGTAGGCCTCGATGACCGCCTGATCGTGCCAGCCCTGGCCGCCCCACTCGGCGTCGACGAACCACTCGAAGACCCCGTAGCGCGCGCACAGCTCGAGCGACTTGGCCGGCCACCGACGCTCGGCGCCAGGGGTGCTAGCGAGGGCGCGCAGGCGCTGGCAGAGCTCGCCGAGGCCGGCGGCGTCAGGGCTGCGGATGATCGCAGGGGCGTTCGCGGGGTCGTTCACGGGCGTGCAGGCGGAGCATAGCAGCGCCGCGGGGGCCTGCATCCGGGGTCGCCGCGCACGCCCGCGCCGCGATCGTCCGGGTCCTCGTCCCGAGCAAAAATCGCGCGGAGCGTCGCCCTGTCCCGCCCTGCGCCGCGGGTATCCTGCATCCGCCGATGGCCCCGACGCCCTCCCCCACACTCGCCGCCCGCCTCGCCGCTCGCGCCCGCGCCAACCTCCCCGAGGTCTGGCGCGCGCAGATCGACGGCCTCGCCTACGACGACGCCGGCCACGGCTTCGATCCGCTCGGCCTCCACCCCGACACGATCGCCGTCGCCGTCCAGTACTTCCGCGTCCTCTACGAGCGCTACTTCCGGGTCCGCTCCTACGGCGCCGACAACATCCCGGCGAGCGGCCCGGCGATCCTCGCGTCGAACCACAGCGGCGCCCTGCCCTTCGACGGCGCGATGATCTACCTCGACGTGATCCGCAACAGCAGCCCGCCGCGGGTCGTCCGCCCGGTGATGGATCACTTCGTCCCCGGCCTCCCCTTCGTCTCGACCTTCTTCGCCCGCGCCGGGGCGATCGGCGGGAGCCGGGGCAACGTCCGCTACGCCCTCGAGAAGGGCGACCTCCTGCTGATCTTCCCCGAGGGCACCGAGGGGATCGGCAAGCCGATCTGGGAGCGCTACCAGCTCCAGGAGTGGCGCGTCGGCCACGTCGAGCTGGCGATCCGCCACCGCGCGCCGGTCGTCCCCGTCGCGGTCGTCGGCGCCGAGGAGCAGCTCCCGCAGGTCGGCCAGCTCAACGTCCACCTCCTCGGGATCCCGTACCTGCCGCTCGTGCTCTCGCCGCTGCCGCTGCCGGTCCGCTACCACATCCGCTATGGCGCGCCGATCGCCCTCCACGAGCGCTACGCGGTCGACGACGCCGACGACCCGGAGAAGGTCAAGGCCGCCGCCGCCGAGGTCAAGGCCGCGGTCGCCGATCTGATCGCCCACAGTCTCGCCGAGCGCGAGGGGATCTTCCGCTGATGTCCGCGACCACTCGAATCCTCCTCACCGGCGCGACGACGCCGATCGGCCGCGGCCTCGTCCGCGCGCTCCTCGACGACCCGGCGATCGAGCACGTCATCGCCGTCGGCCGCGAGCCGGAGGGCGAGGTCGACCTCCCGCTCGGCCCGCGCCTCTCCTACGAGCGCTTCGACCTCCGGCGCTCGCGCGACCGCCGACGCCTGCTCTTCGGGCCAGCCCGTGAGCGCGGGGTCACGGCGCTCGTCCACACCGCCCTCCACCGCCGCGCCCAGGACACCGGCCGGCGGGTCCACGACCTAAACGTCGAGGCGACGCGCGAGCTCCTCCACCTCGCCGAGCGCCACCCGACGATCGAGCGCTTCATCTTCCGCTCGTCGGCGTCGGTCTACCGGATCGTCCGCGACAAGCCGTCGGTGATCGACGAGGAGCACCCGCTCAACCTCGACCCCAAGGCGCCGCAGTGGATCCGCGATCGCGTCGAGGCCGACCTCACGGTCTGCACCTACATGGGCGTGTCGTCGCTGAAGATCCTCGTCCTGCGCTGCGCCGAGTGCCTCGCCCCCGACGCCGGCTCGCAGCTCTACGACTACCTCCAGGCGCCGATCTGCCTGCGCCCGCTCGGCTTCGATCCGATGATCAACCTGATGTCCCTCGGCGACGCGGTCGGCTCACTCAAGCTCGCCCTCGCCTGCGAGTGCGTCGGGACCTTTAACATCCCCGGCGCCGACACGCTGCCGCTGTCGCGGATGATCGCCGCCGCCGGGCGACGAGCGGCGCCGATGCCCGAGCCGCTCCTCGGCCCGGCCTACCGCCTGCGCACGGCGGTCCTCGGCACCGACTTCCGCTACGATCTCAACACCTGGCGCTTCCACTTCTCCGGGGTGCTCGACGGGCGGCGAGCCGCGGCGGTGCTCGGCTATCGCCCGACCCAACCGATCGACTGGCCGCTGCCGCCGTCGGGCGCTTGATCGTCCGACCCGCGCTCGCGGGCACCTGCGCGCCGCTCACCGCCGTCGATACGACGTTCCGGGCGATCGTATGGGATCCCCCGACAGCGCCGTAAAGAAGCGCGAAATTGACGCTCCGCGACCGTCCCCCCTAGGCTCGGAGAACGATCGCGGTACCCATGACACTACGACGACTCGCCCTGAATACACCCCTCCTCACCTTCGCCCTCGTTCTCGCGCTCGCCCCGGCCTGCACCGACGGCGAGACCGGCAGCGACTCCGAGAGCGCGACCACGAGCCCGACGACGTCGGCGACCTCGGAGGCGACCGACGCGACCTCGACTACGGCCGGCTCCTCCGGCTCGGGCTCGACGACCGACGCGACGACCGACGCGACCTCGACGAC
>JAGQIT010000757.1 GCA_020431135.1 Myxococcales bacterium
AGCAGGACGCGATCCTCTTCCGCTCGCCCGACCCGCGGATGCAGCACTCGGGGATCGTCGGCGGCATGTCGGGCTCGCCGATCTACATCGACGGCAAGCTCGTCGGCGCGCTCGCCTACGGCTACCGCTTCAACAAGGATCCCCTCGGCGGGATCACGCCGATCGACAACATGCTCGCCGTCGACGCGCTGCCCTTCCGCCCGGACGCGATCGTCCGCCCGCAGGCCGGGCAGTCGTCGGGGCGGGCGCGCGCCGGCACGGTCGGCTGGGCCGACGCGATGCTCGGCCTCGGCGTCTCGCCGCTCCCCGAGAAGCGGCGCCCCGCGGACCTCGACGTCGTCGGCGGCCTCGTCCCCCTCGGCGCGCCGATGGCGGTCAGCGGCTTCGGGCCCGGGGCGACGCGCGTCCTCGCCGACGAGCTCGACCTCTACCCGGTGCGCGGCGGCTCCGGCCGCGGCCAGGCGGCGAGCGGCGACGCGGCGCAGGGCGCGAAGAAGTGGGCGCCCGGCGACTCGGTGTCGGTCCAGCTGATCCGCGGCGACAACTCGGCGGCGCCCAACGGCACCGTGACCTGGGTCGGCGGCAAGAAGGGCGAGCGCCTCCTCGCCTTCGGCCACCCGATGTTCGACGCCGGCCCGTCCAACCTGCCGATCTCCGACGCGCGCGTCCACACGATCATCTCGAGCGTCGAGCGCTCGGTGAAGCTCTCGTCGCCGCTCAAGACCCAGGGGACCCTGATCCAGGACCGCCAGGCCGCGATCTCCCTGCGCACCGACCTGCAGGCGCCGATGATCCCCGTGACCACGCACCTCAAGGCCGCCGAGGCCGAGATGAAGGGGCGCGTCTACAAGTCCGAGGTCGCCGAGGGGGTCAGCCTGACGCCGTCGCTGGTCGCCAGCCTGCTGATCGACGCCGCCGAGGAGGGCGGCCCCGACACCACCGAGGTGATGGCGGTCGTCGATCACACGATCGCCCTCGAGACGACCCGCGGCCCGCGGACGCTGAAGATCTCCGACGAGTACTTCTTCGAGCACGGCCTCGACCTGCGGACGCTGAGCCGCAGCCGCGGGATCCTCGTCCTCCGCGCGCTCCTCGACAACCAGTTCGAGGTCGCCAAGATCCGCAGCGTCGAGCAGTCGGTGAGCCTGAGCTACGGCGCCGAGGTCGAGATCATCGAGGAGGTCCGCCTCGCCCAAGGCGACGTCCGGGCCGGCGACCTCGTCGCCCTCGACGTCACCCTCCGGGCCCACCGCGGCGAGCGTCGGCGCGAGCGCGTCGACCTGCGGATCCCCGAGGACGCCGGCGACGAGGAGATCCAGATCCACCTCGTCGGCGGCGACTACGTCCGCCCCTACCGGCCGATGCCGAACACCCTCGACGACGTCATCGACACCCTCGAGGCCGCCTACCCGGCGCGCTCGCTCGTCGTCTCGATCTACCGCGAGGACGAGGGCCTGTCGACGCGCCACGGCCTCATCGACGAGGTCCCCGGCTCGGTGCTCGACACCCTCAAGGTCGACGGCTCGACGATCGGCGCGGTCCGCTACAAGCAGATGGCCCGCCGCGTCCTCCCGACCGCCAAGGTGATCGAGGGCGAGCACCGCCTCAAGGTCTCCGTCAGCCCGAAAAAGACCACCCGCTGAGCCCCCGAACGATGCGACTCCGAACCCGCCTGCGCCGCCTCTTCG
Organism: Myxococcales bacterium; assembly: GCA_020431135.1. Taxonomy (GTDB): domain Bacteria; phylum Myxococcota_A; class Polyangia; order Nannocystales; family Nannocystaceae; genus JADJRG01. The sequence goes on from JAGQIT010000757.1 coordinate 1,689, forward strand.
CCCCCCTCGTCGTCGTCGCCTGCGCCGCCGCGCTGGTCCCCGTCGAGGCCGCCGCCGGCGGGACCAAGACCTTCACGCTCGACGACTTCGACGACTTCGACGAGGGCGAGAGCGAGGGCGTCGCGATCGAGGGCTCGGGGCGGCTGACGGTCGGCTACGTGCCGCAGCGCGGCGCCGTCGCGGCCGACGCGGCCGTCGCCTTCACCTGCGCCGTCCGCGGGAAGGAGGCGCTGATCGGCACCGCCGACAAGGCGACGATCCAGCGGGTGAAGGTCGCGACCGGGCGGGCGAAGAAGGGCAAGCAGGACAAGCAGGACNNAGGACGCGGCGTCGAAGGCGGACAAGAAGGACAAGAAGGACAAGAAGGACGAGAAGAAGAACGAGCTCGAGGCCGAGGTCGTCGCCGAGTTGCCGGGCGTCGTCGTCTCGGCGATCGCCGAGCTGCCGGGCGGCGACCTCCTCGCGGCGACCCTCCCCGGCGGGACGATCCACCGCGTCGATCGCAAGGGCAAGGTCAGCGAGTTCGCCAAGCTCGACGTCAAGCAGATCTGGGCGATCGTCCCGCACAAGGGGCGGATCCTGGTCGGCACCGGGCCCAAGGGCGAGCTCTACTCGCTGAGCGCGAGCGGCAAGGATCCGAAGGTCGTCCTCGACGTCGAGGAGAAGGACATCCTGTCGATCCTCACCGTCGGCGACGCGATCCTCGTCGGGACCGCGCCGGGGGCCAAGCTCTTCCAGGTCACCAGCGAGAGCGAGGGCGTTCTCATCCACGACTTCAAGGGCGACGAGGTCCGCGCCCTCGCGCTCACCGACGACGGCCTCGTCGCCGCGGTCAACGCCTTCTCGAGCAGCGGCCTGTCGTCGATCGACGCGCTGACCAAGAACCTCAACCGCACCAGCCTCATCGGCCAGGCGCCGGAGGGCTCGTCCGAGAGCAGCCAGCAGAGCGTCAAGGCGAGCGCCAAGCTCTACCACGTCAACCTCAAGGGCGAGGGCGGCAAGCGCCGCGACCTCGCGCGCGCGAGCGAGGCGACCTGGACCACCTGGCTGAGCAAGGAAAAGCAGTACTTCACCGCGGCCGTGGTCACCGACGCCGGCCGCGGCGAGGTCCTGGTGTCGTCGTCGTACCAGGGCAAGGTCTACCGCGTCCGCGGGCGCCGCGACGTGGCGACCGTCGCCGACTTCGATGAGCGCAAGGCGACCTCGCTGTGCGCGCTGCCGGACGGCGGCGTCCTCGCGACGACCGGCGACGGCGCGGCGGTCTATCGCCTCGACGACACCAAGGCCCAGCGCCCGCGCTACAAGTCCGAGGTCTTCGACGCCAAGCAGCCGGCGACCTACGGCGCCCTCGTCGTCCGCGGCGGCGGCGACCTCAAGGTCCGCGCCCGCGTCGGCCCGAGCGACGACCCGGACAAGCGCTGGAGCGACTGGGCGCCGATCATCCTCGCCAAGGCGAGCGACGGCCTGCGCGGCCGCCTCAACCTCCCCAAGCGCCGCTTCCTCCAGCTCGAGTTCACCCTCGCCAGCGCCGACGCCAGCGTCCGCGACGTCGAGATCTTCTACTCGCCGGAGAACCTCGCGCCGCTCGTCAAGTCGGTCGAGTTCAAGCGCCCGGACTTCGACCTCGACGACAACGACGAGCCCGAGAGCAAGGTGACGATCAAGTGGAAGGTCGACGCCGAGGACGATGACGACCTGATCTACGAGGTCCGCGTGCGCCCCGAGGGCGGCCAGGGCGACGGCTGGATCAAGCTCCACGGCGACGACCCGGTGACCAAGAAGGAGCTGAAGTGGGACCTCGACAGCGTCCCCGACGGCCTCTACGAGGTCGAGGTGACGGCGAGCGACGAGCCGGCGAACGGCGTCGCCCGGGCCCAGACCGACGCCAAGATCTCGCCGCCCTTCGTCGTCGACCGCAAGCGCCCGGAGATCGAGCAGGTGAAGGTGACGGGGCTCGAGATCAAGGGCCTCGCCAAGGACGAGGGCGGCTACATCCACGACGTCAGCTTCAGCGTCGACGGCGGCGGCTTCCGCCCGGCGAGCCCGAGCGACGGCCTCTTCGACCACAACCGCGAGGACTTCACCCTGACGCTGCCCGACGACCTGCGGCCGGGGCGTCACCGGGTCGTGCTCCGGGCCCGCGACGCCTTCGGCAACATGGGCTCGGTCGCCGTCGTCGTCGAGCGCTAGGAGCCTGTCCCGCAAATCGGCGCGAGAGCGCGCGCCGATTCGCGGGACACCCTCCTCGCGGGCGCGGCTTCGCGCGCGCCCGGTTGCGCTTGCGCGCGCGCTCGGGCGCCGATATGCCGTCGACCATGCGCCCGCTCGTCGCCGTCGGTCTGCTCGCCGCTGCCCTCCTCGCGGCGCCGGGGTCGGCCGCGGCGGCGCTGTGGGAGGACGCGACGATGGCGACGATCGGCGCGACCGGAGGGTGGTCGAACAAGGTCGAGATCGCCGACATCAACGGCGACGGCCGCCTCGATCTCCTCTTCGCCAACGGCCGCGGCTACAGCTCGCCCGGCGAGCCCGAGGTCAACTACGCCTTCATCAACCAAGGCCCGGGGCAGCCCTTCGTCGACGTCGGCGCGGAGCTCTTCGGTGAGGCGGACTTCAGCCGGGTGATCCAGGCCGGCGACGTCGACGGCGACGGCTCGCTCGACCTCTTCGTCGGCAACACCTGGTCGACGCGCAGCCGCCTCTACCTCGGCGACGGCGGCGGCGGCTTCGAGGAGGTCAGCGCCACGCACCTGCCGCAGCTCGACCTCAGCGTCGGCGACGCGGAATTCGGCGACGTCGACGGCGACGGCGACCTCGACCTCGCGCTCGCCGACTGGGGGCCCGGCGACCCGGCGAAGAACGGCGGCGCCCCGGCGCGCCTGTGGCTCAACGACGGCGGCGGGGTCTTCTCCGAGGCGCCGGCGGGGGCGCTGCCGGACGTGGCGATCGCCTGGTCGTGGGAGCTCGAGCTCGGGGACGTCGACGGCGACCTCGACCTCGACCTCATGATCTCCTGCAAGTCGTGCGCGGGGTCGTTCGTCTTCCTCAATGACGGGGAGGGCGTGTTCGCGGACGCCTCGGACGGGCTGCCGCAGCACCCGAACAACTACGACTTCGAGGCCCTCGACCTCAGCGGCGACGGCCACCTCGACCTGCTGACGATCAACGACCGCTCGCCCGGCGCGCGCGAGCACGTCTTCGTCGGCGACGGCGCGGGGGGGTTCTCGGACGAGACGGCGGCGCGCTGGCCCGACGCCGAGAACCCGGCCGGCGACGACAACATGATCGCCTTCGTCGACGTCGACTCCGACGCCGACCCGGACTTCATCGTCGCCGGTCTCTTCGGCCAGGTCGACCGCCTGATGATCAACGACGGGAGCGGCGCCTTCACCATGGCCGAGGACGCCTTCGCGCCGGCGACGAGCCCGGGGACCCTGGGGATCGCCGTCGCCGACCTCGACGGCGATCACCGCGTCGACGTGGTCATGGCCGAGGGCGAGGCCGACGATCCGGACTTCGTCTTCCTCGGGGTCGACGTCGGCGTCGACGCGGCCGCGCCGCGGATCGATCGCGCCGCGGCGGAGGTCGTGGTCGGCGAGGGGCTGACGATCCGCGCGCGGATCCACGACAACACGACGCCGCTGCGCGTCGACGACTTCGCCCATGTCACCCTGAAGTGGAGCCCGCTCGGCGAGCCGCAGGAGGCGGCGGCGATGCGCTGGTACGGCGGGCTGCTGTGGCGGGCGGACGTCCTCCCGGGGCTCGACCCGGAGGCGGTCTCCGGCGGCGCGATCCTCTACGAGATCTGCGCCGCGGACCTCGCCGGCAACGAGGCCTGCACCGCGCCGGAGCTCGTCGAGCTGACGCCTGGCGAGACGACCGGAGGGGGGCCGGAGACGACCGGCGGCGGGACGGCCACCGACGGCGGGTCGACGACCGCGGCCGCGACGGCGACGACGGGCGACAGCTCCGCGACGGCGACGAGCGGCGGCGGAGAGGAGAGCGCGACTACGACGACCTCGACCGGGACGGACGACGGCTCGGGCTGCGGCTGCGCCAGCGCGGGGCGGCGGTACGATGGCGGTACGGCATGGCTCGCGCTGCTCGTCGTTCTCGCGCTCCGGCGCCGACGCACGACGGCCTGACGTTCGCGGCCGCGTCGCGTGGTTCGCCCCTCCCGGCAGCGTGGGCCGCGGGCTAGACTGGTCGCGTGAGCCCGACCCCGATGGCGCAGGCGGAGCTGCGGCGCGAGAAGATCGAGCGCGTGCGCCTCCTGATCCAGCACTTGCGCGCGCTGCTCGCCGGAGAGATGACCCGCGACGCGGTCCAGACCTGGCTCCTCGACGAGCTGGCGAGGGCGGGGCGGCGCGGCCCCTTCCCTTCGCAGCCGGCGCTCTGCGTGTATGAGTCGCTCCTCAACCTCGACGAGCGTCGGGGGGACGACTTCCTCGTGCGCGAGGTCGAGCTGCGCGCCTACCTGCGCTGGCTCACGGAGGGGGAGAGCTTCCTCTCCACCGGTGACGCGCTCATCGCACTCGATCGAAACATCGAAGAATTCGCCGCGCAGACCGGCACCGAGGCCGCCCGCGTGTGGGTTACGGGCCTCGGCTGGTGGCTGTCGTTTCAGTTCGGCTCCCCCGCGAGCGGTCGCGCTTATGTCGTCCACGCCGACCTGGATTTCCCGGATAGGGTGGGTCTCCACATCCAGGTCGGCGTCGACCGCAACGACGCGATCGTCGATCTCTTTGAGGTGTTGGCGATCGACGAGCGCGACGTCGCGTTCATCGACCCCGACGTCGACCTCGAGCGGCTGCCGGTGTGGGCGCTCTGGCGCGAGGACGACAACTGCAACCGCTTCGAGATCGACCGCTTCCGCAGCTACACGAAGGCGTACGCGCAGCAGCAGCTCTACGAGGCCCGCGGCCACCGTCAGACCTACTGGGTCGAGCCAGCGGGTTGAACTGAGAGGCGGGGCGAGCGGGCTCGGCGCGCGGGGATCGTCGCGCGTCGTCGCGTCGGTCGGCGGCGCCGACGTCAGCGCTGGCCCCAGCGCTTCGCCTTGGGGAGGGCGCGGCTGTTGTCGGCGACGGCGATCGCCTCGAAGGCGTCGGTCGAGCTCGTGGGCTCGTGGCCGGCCGCGCGCCAGCACGAGATCATGCCGATGTTCTTGGCCTCGAGGGCGTCGACGGCCGCGAAGTGGGCGCGCTCGGCCGCCGGCAGGCGGTTGAAGAAGGTGTTCGAGCAGACGATCTGACCGCAGGAGGCGGCGCTCATCAGGCGCGCGGCGATGTTGAGGCCGTCGCCGACGAAGCCGTGGTGGGCGGTTGAGTAGGGGCGCAGCGGCACGAGGTTGAGGTCGCCGAGGGCCATGCCGACGTGGACACCGGCGGAGCGCTGGACGCGATCGATCTCCCGCTGCCAGTGGTGCGAGACCGAGGTGCCGACGTCGAGGAGGGCGCGGGCGCAGGCGAGGGCGCGGTCGACCGCGTCGCCGACCCCGAAGGGGTAGCCGAAGACGCCGACGACCTCGTCGCCGACGAACTGGTAGAGCATGCCGCCGCAGTTGTGGATCGTGTGCCGGGCCTGCGAGTAGAAGGTCGCGAGGCAGCGGCGGATCAGCGCGTCGTCGCGGGTGTCGCGGACGTACGACGAGAAGGCGCACAGATCGGCCAAGACCACGGCGAGGCCGCGGTAGAGGCCGGGGCGGAGGATCTCGTGCGGGGCGAGCCCCTGGTGGGCGTGGAGGCGGTGGAGCGCCCACGGCGAGAAGTGCCAGAGCAGCGACGAGCGCAGCGCCCCGTCGGCCTCCGTGTCGCCGAAGACGAGGCGCCACTTCGCCTCCTCGACGGCGGTCCGCACCTTCTCGAGGTCGGCGCCCTTGAGGGTCTCGACGGCGATCCCGAAGCGCTCGCGGAGGAGGCGGAGGAAGTGGGCCTCGTCCCAGACCTCGAGCGTGAGCCCCGGGCGCAGGCCGGCCTCGAGGGTCGCGACGAGGGACGCCCAGTCGGCGTAGTCCTCGGGCCGCGTGAGGAGGACGAGGCGCTCGGCGTCGATCGTCGGCGTCCGCGGATCGGCGCTCGCCTCCTCGTCGTACTTGCGCAGGAGCTGGCGGACGAGGCGGTCCTCGGGGTAGCCGATCTTGATCTCGACGAAGTAGGCGGGGCGCCCGGTGGCGCGGACGTGGATGTCAGCGAAGGCCCCCGGCGGGCCGATCGCGACCTCGCGCCGGACCTGGACGTCGTCGGAGGCGAGGTCGTCGTCGACGATGTGGATGAAGCGGCAGAGATCGCAGCAGATCTCCTCGACAAAGAGCTGGAGCTGGTCCTCCCCCGCCATCGACGTCTCAGGCTAGCGGATCTCGACGGGCGGTTGTGGCCCGCGGCCCCCGGCGCGGCGCGTCACTCCTGTGCGGAGGCCGGCGCTGCTACAGTGTCCGCGTGCGCGCGCTCGACTGCCCCGCTCGCCTGCGAACCCTCGCCGCCGCCCTCCTCGTCGCCGCGCCGCTGGCCGTCGCGAGCAGCGGCTGCGCCTCGGCGTGCAAGCGCGTCGCCGCCGATCGCCAGGCGTTCCTCCAGCGCGAGGCGAGCGCGAGCGCGCCGCAGCTCCTCCTCGCCCTGCCGCTCGCGCCGCTCAGCCAGGAGCTGACCCGCCGCCTGTCGCGGGTCAAGCCGGTCCGCGTGCCGCTGCCGGAGCTCGGGATCGGCGGCGTCGACCTGCCGCTCGGCTCGCTCAGCGCCCGCCTCCACTCGATCATCCTCCTGCCGGCGGCGCCCGAGCACCTCGCCTTTCGCGCCCGCGTCAACCTCAGCGCCGGCAACCAGACGGTGACGACGATCGACCTCGAGGCCGAGTTCCGCCCGCGCCTCGACGTCGCCAACGGGGTCGTCGACGTCGCCGTCACGCCGGCCGACATCGCCCGCGTGCGCCCGACGATCCCGGCGAGCGAGCGCAAGCGCCTCGGCGACTTCCTCTACGGCCAGGTCCCGGCGATGGCCCGCCGCTTCGTCAACCGCCAGGCCGTCGACGGCCTCGTCGAGCGCCTCGCCGACGATCTCCTCGGCGGCTCGTGGCCGCTGATCCGCGACAACCTCCTCGGCGACGTCGGCACCCTCACCGAGTTCTCGATCGATCTCCCCGAGCTGCCGCTCGCGGCGATCGGCCTGCGCTCGACCGACGCGGATCTCCTCCTCGCGATCACCAGCGACCTGCCGGCGGCCGGGCTGACGAGCCTCGCCCGCGATCCGAACACGCCCGCGACCCTGCCCCAGCTGCGGATCTCCGGGTCCGCCGTCGCCGAGCTCGTCAACTGGCAGATGGCCGAGGGGGCGATCCCCGGCCGCTACACCCGCGAGGGCGTCGCCAGCCCGCGCGGCACCTTCGAGGCCGGGGCGACCTGGGAGCCCGGCCAGCGGCCGCTCAAGCTCCACGTCTGGGACTCGACGAAGGAGTGCGCCTACGTCCAGTTCGGCGGCACGCCGCGGGTGAGCGTCGGCGGGGGCGAGCTCGCGGTCGCCGTCAACGACGCGACGATCGAGGAGTCGAAGGGGAGCGCGAAGGTCCGGGCGGCGCTGTGGTTCCGTCGCCTCGGCCACCAGACCTTCGCGGTCAGCGAGTCGACCGCGGCGAACGTCCGCTTCGAGCTCTTCGGCGCGCAGATGCGGGCGACCGCGACCTCGGCCAGCCTGACGAACGACATCCTCACCCTCGGCCTGACGCTGATCGAGGAGCGGCCGGCGGCGCGACAGAGCCGCTAGGCTGCCGACTGCGCGCATCGCCGCTGCGCGTCCGCGGGCGTGTCCGCGAGGTCTCGATCGCTGGGGTGCTCCGGCGACGCCCGCGGCCGCGGTCGATCCTGCGGGCTCGCTCGCGGGCTCGCTGGGCGCAGGCGCGGTCGGCGGGCGGGCGCCTGCGGTCGCGGTCTCGGTCGCGTCCGTCGATGCTGATAAGCTCGCGCGCAGATGGAGCGGCACATGCGGCGGAGCTACCCGGCGGTGCGGGCGTGCTTGCGGGCGCTCGGCGTGCCGCCGCGCCGCCTCGACGCCGTCGTCCGCACGGTGTACGAGCGGGCGCTCGAGGACAGCGTCGCCGCCCCGCGGGCGCTCCTCGGGGTGATGGCCGCGGCCTCGCGGGCCCCGTCGTCGCCGATCACCGATCCGCATGATCCACCGGCGCGGGCGCTCCTCGCCGCCTTCGTCGCCCCGCTCGCCCCGCGCTCGCGCCTCCTCTTCACCACCAACGAGCTGGTCGGCGCGAGCCCGCTGGTCCTGGCTACGGAGCTCGGCATCGACGAGCTGGCGATCGCCGGCGAGCTCGTCGCGTTGCGCCGGCGCTTCGCCGCCTTCGCCGAGTCCTACGGCGTGCCGCCCGGGGAGCTGCTGCTCGCGTCGGTCGCCTGCGAGCGCCTCCCGGAGGCCGAGGAGAACGCGCTCTGGGACGCGATCGAGGTCCGCCTCGTCGCCGCCTTGCCGCCGGCGCGCCGGCCCCATCCGGGGTTTTGGCTGCTGGTCGCCGCGCCGGCGCTGCTCCTCGCCCTCTTCCTCTACGTCACGGGGGAGGGGCCGCCTGCGGAGGGGCCGCTGCGCGTCGCCGTCGAGGCGAGCGCCAAGGCTCGCGCGGCGGCGGCGGAGGTCCCGGAGCCGGAGCCGGAGCCGGAGCCCGAACCGGAGCCGGAGCCGGAGCCCGACACGACGACGGGCGGCGACGAGGCGAAGCAGAAGGGGAAGGCGCGGGGGAGCGGTCGCCGCGGCGGCGGCAGGGCGAAGCGCAAGGACAGGCTCGCCGAGCGCGAGGCGGTCGCCAAGGATCGCGATCCGGGGCGCGTGATCGTCGAGCTCGAGATGCTCAAGGCGGCGAAGGGCGCCCTCGCCAGCAAGCCGCGCAAGGCCCTGGCGATCGCCGAGCAGCACGCCAGCGAGTTCCCGCGCTCGCAGCTCCGCGAGTCCCGCGACACCCTGCGGATCGAGGCCCTCTGCGCGCTCGGCAAGGCGGGCGAGGCCCGCTCGCTGAGCCAGTCGATCTCCGCCGCCTACCCCTCGTCGAAGGTCGGCGACGTGCTCCGGCAGCGCTGCGGGGGCTGAGGGCGCCCGGATCTCTTGGTGTCCTATCCGGATTCCCCCAGATCGCCCTGGCCGTCAGCGAGTCGCGGAATCTTGATCGGGGACTTTTCGATCAATCGCGGTGAGAGCTTGATGTTGCCCGCCGGCGAGAACGTCCCGTCGTCGTCCCTCCTCCACGTCCGCGGGACGCGCTCCAGACCTACCGGGTAGATCGTCAGGCCGTCCTTGTTGATGCGGATACGAAGGAAATTCTTGAACCCGTCGTGCCGCAATGACGAGAAGGCCTCGTTCGCGTGGCGCCCGAAGCAATTGAGCGAGATCAGGAGGTAGAGCCCCATCACGGCGCTCCCGACCAGGTATCCGCCGAAGAAGACAAAGAGGGTGAATCCCCACGATCCGGGTGCAGCGCCCGGAAAGAGTAGGCCTGCGCAATAGCCGAGGAGGAGCGCCGCCGCGACATGTATGAGGCCGTGCAAGCCGCCGCCGAGGACGCGATAGAGGAGCTTGTGGGTGTCCGTAAGGAGGACAAAGGCCGCCGCGACCCCGAGCGCCGCGGTCAAGGTCCCGGGGCGCGCGACGATATTCCACAGGATCTCCGCGAAGGAGCCGGAGCTCGCAGGAAATATCCCCCAGAGGAGGAGCGTGTAGAGGAACGCGGGGATCGACCCAAAGCGCGGGTTGTAGCGCGCGAAGATCAGGTTTCGATACGCGAGGCGCCGTGAGATCGCCGGATCCGGGAATGTCCCTGCGCACCTGAAGGTCTCCCCGTCCGGCCCGGCGGTGATCTCGTTGACGTCCTCCCCGTGCGTCGGGTGCAAGAACGCACCCCCACCTCCGGCCGTGATATTCTGGACACCACTCGTCGACTCGTGGCGGCGGTAGTGATGGAGGTCGCCCGCGAGCCGGAGCCAGACCTTGGCCTCCTTGAAGACGTGGGTCTCAAGGAAGGCGAGGTTGTTCTTGTACTTCGCGCTGTAGATGTTGCCATAGATCCAGTCGGGCTCCGGCGTACACAGGATGATCTTGTCGCCCTTCCCCATCTTCTTCGCCACGGTCTTGAAGTAGTCGACCTGCGGCATGTCGATGTCAGACTCGAGCTGGATGTCGACCGCGATCAGCCACCAGTGATGAGGGAGACGGATCGCAAAGTAGCTCCTGGTCTGATGGGTCGCGCAGTGCCCGATGGACCGTTGCTGGCAGAAGAGGCGCGAGAAGCTGGTCAGGCCGTCGTACCAATCATGATTCCCGGGGATCGCGAAGAGATCCACGCTCGCCCCTGTGCGAGGTGTGGCCGCGTAGGGGGCGACCAACCTCTCATGGTAGCCCTCCTTTCCGGGCGTCGGATAGACCTGATCGCCGCCCATGATCAGGATCTCACCGCGTCGAAGCGGCCGCTCGACACCAGGGAGATCCAGCTCCTCCTTCGAGATCAGGCTGGCGATGGCGTAGGTCGAGTTGAAGCCGTCCCCCAGATCGGCGACATAGTCGATCGTGATCGACTCGCGATCGCTCCGATCAAAGACCCCCTGTTGCGCGGCGATCGCCTCCAGCAGGCGAAAGTCAGCGCGGCGCCCGAAGAGCGTCGACATGGCGACGTCGATCCCGGTCCGAATCAGCTGGATCGGATTGTACCAGCCGACCATCGGCATCTTCTTGATCTCGTTTGGCTCGCTCATGGAGAACTCCGGCCGTCATGGCAGAATTCGCAACGTATGGAGTACGCGTTTTCCGAGAAAGCGCATTGATTTCGTGTCCTGTCGTCGGCGATCGTCCAATGCTCACCGGTCGAGGTAATGAGACGGATTCGCGCGGCGCGGCGGCTGGCGCTCCGGTCGCGTGCCCTCGCGCGCTCGCAGGCGCGCTGGCGGGCGCGGCTCGGCGGCCGGGCTTGACGGTCATCCCTGGCGCTCCCTAGCCTCGATCCTCGGGCGAAGGTGGGGTGAGGACATGAGAGCGGAACACGGGACGATGGCGTTCGCGCTGGCGGCGGGGTTGGTGGTCATCGGCTGCGCCGGCGACGATCAGGGCGGCAGCGCCAGCGAGGGCTCGAGCACGACGTCGGGGGAGGGGACGAGCACCTCGTCGACCAGCACCAGCGGCGGTCAGGGGACCTCGACCAGCGACGGCGGGAGCGGCAGCGAGAGCGCGGGCACGACGAGCGGGACGACGACGAGCGGCGGCGGCGAGACGACCGGGACCAGCGGAGGCGCGGGCGTCTGCGGCGACGGCAACCTCGATCCGGGGGAGGAGTGCGACGACGGCAACGCCGACAACAGCGACACCTGCGTCGCCGGCTGCGTGGCGGCGAGCTGCGGCGACGGCTACGTCGGCCCCGGCGAGGCCTGCGAC
>JAGQIT010000758.1 GCA_020431135.1 Myxococcales bacterium
CGCTGGATCTCCTTGCCGCGGCCGCCGGGATCGCGGCGTCCCCGGGGCCTGGTCGCGCCGGGGAGCATCGCGTACTCCGCGGTCACCCAGCCGCCGGACTTGAGCCACTTCGGGGTCTGTGGCTCCAGGTTGGCCGTGCAGATCACCCGGGTCGCCCCGGCGGTGATCAGCGCCGAGCCGAGGGCCTGGCCGATGAAGCCAGGGGTGATCGTGTACTCGCGGAGCTCTTCGGGGCGACGTCCATCTGCACGCACGGCCGCGAGGCTATCGGGCTCGCCACAAAAAACAAGGCGCCCCGCAGGACGCCTTGGTTGGGGTGCGGCGAGAAGCCGCACAACCTGTTAGGACGGTTACTACTCAGCCCCCTCGGCGCCCTCGGCCGCCTCGGCGCCCTCGCCCTCAGCCTTCTCCTCACCAGCGGCCTCGTCCTTGGCCTCGTCCTTGGCCTCGTCGGCCTTCTCGTCGGCCTTCTCGTCCTTCTTCTCCTCATCCTTCTTCTCGTCGGCGGCAGCCTCCTCCTTCTTGGGGTCCTCCTTCTTGGCGTCGCCGCCACAAGCAGGAGCAAAGAACGAAAGAGCGGTAAGCGCCGCAACCAGGAACTTGCTGTCGAGCTTCATCGGTAGATCTCCCTACACATGCGATCGGTTGATCGAGTCGTGCTCGCGACGATACGCCAAGAGCCAACTACTCAGCAACGATCGCGTAATTCCCTGCACGGGGTCCACTCATGAGGGGGACCCCTGCGCGGTCGCGCTCGCCGAACGCGCGCTGACGCGCACAACAACGAACATTCCTACCACCGCGGCCGTGGGGAAGCTCAAGCGCTGCGCCATGGCGAGCGCCTGAGCGGCGCCCCTATCCTCGCCGCATGGAGCAGCAGCAGATCAGCGATCCGTCGGTTCGAGCGATCTTCCAACCCGATCCCGACGCGCCCGCCCGTGCGCTCGTCGTCGCCGGCTGCTGCGGCAACGTCGGCTTCGGCAAGCTCGGCCAGCTCGCCCGCCTCCTCGGCCGCCACAGCGTCCCCGTCGTCGCCCTCGATCTCGCGCCCGCGGTGCAGGACGTCAAGCAGCGCCTCGCCGACGCGTTCAAGACCCGCTTCCTCCCCGACCAGATCATGGCGATCACGGACCGGATCACGGTCGTCCAGGGCGGGATCGACGATCTCCCGGAGGGCCTGCAGGTCGGCTTCGTCTTCGAGGCGATCCCCGAGCGCCTCGATCTCAAGCGCTCGTTCTACGCGGCGATCCGAAAGCGCGACCCCGAGGCCTACATCTTCTCGGCGACCAGCGGCCTCACCTCGCACAAGCTCTTCGACGGCCTCCCCGGCAACGCGCGCTGCGGCGTCCTCCACCCCTTCTTCCCGCACCTGACCAACAAGCTGTGGGAGATGCCGCAGAAGGGCGCGGTCACGGGCAAGGCGGAGATCAAGGCGATCCGCAGGCTCTTCGACCGCCTCGGCATGACCCTGATCCCGGTCGCCGACGTCCCGAGCTTCGCCGCCGATCGCCTCTTTTGCGGGATGATGCTCGAGGCGGTGCGGATCCACGCCGACCTCGGCCTCTCCCCCGCCGAGGTCGATGACATGTGCAAGCGCGTCCTCGGCACCTCGCCCTTCTACGTCCACAACCTGATCCGCGGCGCCAACGGCCTGTCGGCCCACTGCATGCAGCTCATGCAGGAGGAGGTCGACTCGACGCTCTACGCGATCCCTGCGGCTTGGCAGCCCTACATCGACGATCCCGACCTCAAGTGGCCCTATGACCGCGGCCAGGCGTGCCCGGCCGAGCACTTCGCGGCCGCCCGCGAGCGCATGCTCGGCATGCTCTTCAGCCTCACGGCGTACATGCTCGAGCACGACATCGTCGGCGTCGACGCCCTCAACTACCTGGCCGAGAAGGCGCTCGCCTTCCGCGTCGGGCCGCCGGCGCTGATCGAGTCGCTCGGCGCCGCGGAGGCGATCGTCACCGCCGAGGCCTTCCTCAGCAGCCAGGGGATCACCAAGGCCGACGAGGTCGCGCCCCTCGGCGCCCTCGACCCCGCCCAGGGCAAGGCCGCGTGGGGCGAGATCTACGTCGGCACCAGCGTCCACGACGGCGTCGGCCTGATCTCGCTCAAGCGGACGACGCTCAACCACACCTTCGTCGCTGAGCTCGACGCGGCCTACGCCAAGCTCGCCGCCGACGACTCGGTGAAGGCGATCGTCCTCGCCCCGGACGGCACCTACAGCCGCGAATTCGGCCACGGCGCCGACCTCGCCTGCTTCGTCCCGGTGCTCGGCGACAAGGCGGCGGCGCTCGAGCTGATCAACACCTGGAAGGCGACCCTGAACAAGCTGCGCAGCGGCAAGCCGACCGTCGCCGCGCTCGTCGGTCGCGTGCTCGGCGGCGGCCTCGAGCTGGCGACCTCGTGCCACGCGCGGATCGCCGCCGAGGGCACCCGCCTCGGCCAGCCGGAGACCACCGTCGGCGTTCTCCCGGGCCTCGGCGGCTGCCACCAGATCCACCGCTTCACCGATCCCAAGCACTACGCGCGGATCAACGAGCTCCTCCTCACCGGCCACACCTTCAAGGTCGACGAGGCGGCGGCGTGGGGCTTCGTCAGCCGGCTCGTGCCGATCCCGGAGCTGCCGAAGGCGAGCTTCGCCTACGCGGCCGAGCTCGCCGCGAACGGCGACCTCCCGGCGTTCCGCGACGGCCCGCGCGAGCTCGTCGTCGACCGCAACGCGAGCCCGCGCAACGACCAGGGCGTCGCGCTCGACTCCGAGCTCCGTGAGCTCCTGGCCTCGACCATCGAGGACTGCAACGGCAAGGCCTGGGCGGAGGCCTCGGCCCTCGAGGGCGAGCGCGCGGCCCAGAGCCTGACGATGTCGACCTCGCGGATCGGCGTGAAGGCGATGATGCGCGGCAAGCCGCCGACCTTCGAGAAGCCGCTCGCGTAGGCGACGCTCGCACGCTCGCTGAGAGGCCGCGGCGCGAGGCGCCGCGGCCTTCGCGTGTGCGGCACGGCGGCGGCATGGCGACGGCATGGTGGATCCACCATGCCGCGGCCGACCGCCCTCGCCCTGCCATCGTCGCCCCGCACCCGCGGCTCACTGTCCGAGCGATCGAGGACCCGACCTCGTGGTCTCGCCTCCGCCGAAGCGCCGCGGCACCAGACGTACCGCGGGCTTCGTCGGGCGAGCGCGCGCGTGCCGAGCCGCCGGACGGACTTCTAGGCCGAGGGCGGCGCCTCGACCTCGACCTCGACCTCGACCTCCGGCCGCGGCTTCGGCGGCTTCGGCGGGCGCACCCGCAGCTCCGGCGCGAGATCGGAGGTCGGCACGAAGCGCTCCGCGTCGGCGACGAGGAGGCGCTCGCGGCAGAAGCGGTGATCGCCGATCTTCTCGCCGACCAGCGCCTCGACGACCTCGCGCGGGCGAGCCCCGCCCTCCGGACCCATGCGCAGGCGCAGGCGCAGGAGCTGGCGGTCGACGTCGACCGCGGCGTCGATGATCCGCGGGCGCGCGTCGAGCTCCTGGACCTCGGGCTTCGGCGGCGCCGCGGGGCGCCCCTTGGCGCGCCCGTGGCTGCGCTTGCGCTTGCGCTTCTTGCGGCTGATCCGCGTCACCGGCAGCGACGGCGCCGCCAGCTTCTCCGGCAGCGTCGCCGCGAGCGCGGCCGTCTGGTGCTCGTCGAGGGCGATCGCGTAATCGGCGGCGGCGATCAGATCGCCGAGGCGGCGCTCACCCGGGGCGAGCACGCGGACCGCGACGATCTCGAGGCCCGGCGGCGTCACGGCCTCGAGGCGACCGCGCAGCCCCACGGCGACCTCGCCGCGCCGCTCGTCCGTCCACTCGCCGGCCATCGCCGCGGCCGATCCCTCGAGGAGGAGATCGACGTCGACGACCTCGGCCTGCGCGGCGGTCCCGAGCGGCAGCGCCGGGCCGAAGCTCATCCGCGGGATCGGGTTGAAGCCGCGGGAGAAGGCGACCTCGAGGCGGGCCCTCCGGAGCATCCGCGGGATCACCCGGAGGAGGTCGAGGTGGCCCATGTAGCGCATCGCCCCGCGCTTGGCGAAGTGGATCCGCACGCGCGTGAACGCGGCCTCAGCGGCCTCCTTGAAGGCCGAGTCCTCGTCGAGCTTGCTGAACCCGGCGAGGCTCTGGAGCTGGCTCGTCAGGCGCGCGGCCGGGACCAGCTCGGCGGCGGCGCTCGCCGCCTCGGCGGCCTCGCGGCGCGCGTGGACCTCGCCGAGCTCGCGCAGCGAGTCCACGCGCTCGCTTCGCATCTCCGACATGTCACAGGCGATGCCGCAGTCGTAGCAGACGAGGCGGCGGCGCTCGGCGATCGCCTCCTCGACCGTCTTGTGGTGGACCTGGGCCCCCGCTGGCTTGCCGCACGGCGGCGACACCCGGCCGCGGAGCGCCTTGCGCCACTCGCCCGCGAGGAACTCGGGATCGAGGCCGATGTCGACGTGATCCCAGGGCAGGCGCGCGTCGACCGGGATCGTCCTGGTGTAGCGCGCAGGCTCGATCCCCGCGTCCTCGAGCGCCTGCAGCCAGCGGTCGAAGGAGAAGACCTCCTTCCAGCCGTCGAAGCGGGCGCCGCTGCGGTAGGCGAGCTCGAGGGCCTCGCCGAGGCGGCGATCGCCGCGGGCGAAGAGGCACTCGAGCCAGCTCTCGCGCGGGTTGTGGGTCTTGAGGCTGAGGCGGTAGCGGCGGGTGAGCTGCTTGAGGAGATCGATCTTGCTGTAGTTGTCGTCGATCGAGTCCATCGCCGCCCACTGGAAGGGCGTGTGCGGCTTCGGGACGTGCTGCGAGACCGAGCAGGTGATCGCCGGCGTGTGCTTGAGGTCGAGCTCACGCGCGAGCTCGCGGACCTTGCGGCCGGTCTCGGCGATGCCGACCACGTCCTCCTCGGTCTCGGTCGGCAGGCCCATGATGAAGTACATCTTCATCCGATCGTAGCCGCGGCTGAAGATCCGCCGGGCCGACGCGAGGATGTCGGCGTCGCTGACGTTCTTGTTGATGACGTCGCGCATCCGCTGGGTGCCGGCCTCCGGGGCGAAGGTCAGGCCGGAGATGCCGACGCTCTTGATCCCGTCGAGGAGCTCCTCGCTGAGGCCGTAGGCGCGCAGCGACGCGACCCCGAGCTTGACCTTGCGGCGCTTGAGCTCGGGGACCAGCTCGCGGATCAGCGGATCGATGCACGAGACGTCGGCGGTGCTCAGCGCCGTCAGGCTGGTCTCGCTGAAGCCCGCCTTGTCGACGCCGGCGAGGACCGCGTCGATCACCTGCTTGGGGTCGCGCTCGCGGACCGGGCGGTAGATCATCCCGGCCTGGCAGAAGCGGCAGCCCTCGGTGCAGCCGCGGGTGATCT
>JAGQIT010000759.1 GCA_020431135.1 Myxococcales bacterium
GCGAGGGTGATCATGTTGTAGGTCGGCATCGACCAGAGCGCCGCGAGCCCGCTGTCGATCCCCCACAGCGCGCCCGCGAAGGCCCCGAGCGCGGCGTAGGACAGCAGCAGACGCTCGTTCGCCGCGGACGCTCGGCTCTTGAGCTCGCGCTTGAAGTCGCCCGTGTCGGCGAGCATCCGCGCGATCTGAGCGACGACCGTCTCCTCACCGCAGCGATCGGCGCGGAGCTCCAGGTGACCGCGCAGGACGACGGTGCCGGCGAGCACCTGGTCGCCGACGCCCTTCTCCGCGAGCGCAGACTCGCCGGTGAGCATCCGCTCATCGAGGGAGGCCGCACCGTGGCGCACCTCGCCGTCGACGGGGATCACCTCGCCCGGCGAGACGACCACCGTGGCGCCCCGCTCGATCGCGTCGACGTCGACCTCGAGCTCGACGGCGCCGACCTTCACGCGCGCCTTCTGTGCGTGCTGGGAGAAGGACGCCGTGATGCTCCGTCGCGCCTGGCCCTCGGTCCGCGCCGTCACCCACTTCTTCGCGCTCGAGAGGCCGCTCGCCAAGGAGAGCGCGGCCAGGGAGCCTGAGGCGGCGGCGACCGTGATCGTGATGCTGTTGAGCACGTCGAGGTTGAGGCTCCGCTCCTCACGCAGATGCGCCCACGCCCGCTGGTAGGTGTAGCGGACCTGGTATGCGACGCCGCCGACGACGACGGCGAGCAGCGGGAGCGAGAGGGGGGGGAGCGCCATGGCGCCGGCCATGGCGCCGAGCGCCACGCCGCCGACGACGAGCTGCTCCCGTGCGCCGCGCTCGGTCTCGCTGACGGCGGACTCGCCGTTGTCGAGCGCGTCGTATTGCTCGACCCAGGAGCGGCCGCGGAGGACCTCGAAGAGCTCGCGGGCGACCGTCGTCAGCTTCGGCGGGGTGCGCTCGTCGCCGCCGCGCGCTCCGCCCTCGGCCGCGAGGTAGCGGACGTCCTCCACCATGGTCTGCGCCGACTCGGCGATCGGGCGCACGAGCTTCGACACCGCGGCCTCGACCCTGTCCGTGCCGAGCTCGAGGCGCTCGAAGCCGACGTCGAGCGCCTCGACAAGCGCCCCGGCCAGCGCGTCGAGCTCATCGCGGAGGGCTCCGCGCAGGAGCCCCGAGGAGAGCGAAGAGATGATCAAATAGCGGCCTCATCACACGCGCGCGCGAGCGCGGCGTCCTGCGCCGTGAGCCCGCCGCTCTTGCGCGAGCTCAGGGTCACGCGGACCTCGCGCTTGAACCACTCGACGTTCGGATGGTGGTTCAGGCGCTCGGCCGCGGCCCCGAGGCGCTGGATGAAGGCGAGGGCGATCGGCGCGGCGGTGAAGCGGAAGTCCTTGACGAGCGCGGCGTCCTCGTGACGCCAACCTTCCGTCGCGGCGAGGAGCTGCGCGACGTCCTCCTCCGACAGGAGTGGTTTGACACAAACATGGCCCATCGATGTCATGGGATCCTCCCCAGGGTTGAAGGCCGGCGCGCCTGCGCGGCGGGCACTCGCCGGCGCTAGGATGCAGGTGCAACGGTCTCCCTGACAACCACATACTGACCCGTGGGAAGCTCCCGGCTTGCCGTCGGTTGGCGCCGCGTGGCAACCTACGACGCGTGCAGGGAACCGCGACGGACGCGTCTGCTCCGCGCGGCGGCAGTCGTACCCTCGCCTTGCTCAAGCCGGGGGTCGTCCGCGCGGGTCGTCTCCCTGAACTCCTCGCGGCGCTCGCCGTGGACTTCGAGCTCTCGGCGCTGCGGATGATTCGACTCCGACCCGCGACCGTGGCGGCGCTGTACGTCGAGCACGTCGACCAGCCGTGGTTCGCGGACGTCGTCGCGCACCTGACCTCTGGCCCCTGCGTCGCGGTGGTCTGCGTGCATGCGGAGGGGGACGCTCCGCAGCGCCTCACCCGCCTCGTCGGCTTCGTCGATCCGCGCAGGGCCGCACCGGAGACGCTCCGCGCTCGCTTCGGCGAGACGACCGAGCGCAACGCGATCCACTCGTCCGAGAGCTCGGCTGACGCCGCGCGAGAGATCGCGCTCCTGTTCGGCGATGACCCGCTCCCCTCTGTCTGAGCCCCGTAGCTCGCCGCCTGGCGCGCCCTCGCTGCCCGCGGGAGGGGCCGCCGCTAGGCTCCGAGGGGCTCGGCTCGCGGCGCGCCCGCGACGGGCGTGCGCTGCGGGTCCTGCGGGCTCCTCCCGGCGAAGTACGTGATGCGATAGGAGTTGCCGATCACCGCCAGGCTCGCGACGTTGTGCAGGACGACCGCGCCGATGGGCCCGAGCCAGCCGAGCCAGGCGAGCACCATGCCCCCGCTGTTGAGCACGATCGAGAGCCCGTAGTTCTCCTTGATCCGCGCCGTCATCGAGCGGCTGAGCGCGACGAGTTCTGCGAGCGTTTCGAGGTCGTCGCTGGCGATCGCGACGTCGGCGACGTTGACGGCCAGCTCGGCGCACGTGGTCCCGAGTGACACGCCGACGTCCGCGGCCGCGAGGGCGGGGGCGTCGTTGATCCCGTCGCCGACCATGACGACGCGAAGCCCACGCCGGCGGAGCTCCTCGATCCGGGCCCGCTTGTCGAGGGGCAGGAGCCCGGCGTGCCACTCGGCGATCCCCAAGGTGTCCGCGACCGCGGCGACCGCGGCCTCGTGATCGCCGGACATGATGATCACCCGGCGTCCGCGCTGCGCGAGGGAGCGGAGCGCCTCCGCGGCGCCGTCGCGCAGCCGGTCCTGGAGGGTGATGAGGCCGGCGACCTCGCCGTCGATCGCGACGAAGACCGACGCCTCGCCGCGCCTTGAGCTCCGCTCCAACGCCGCGGCGTGGGCCTCGGTCAAGCGGATGCCCGCCCCTTCGAGGAGACGGGGGCTGCCGACGTGAACCTCACACCCCGTGACGCGGGCGCAGACGCCTCCGCCCGGGATGAGCTCGAAGGTCTCCGCGCTAGGAACGGCGAGCCCGCGCTCGCGCGCTGAGGCCGTGATCGCGCGGGCGATCGGGTGCTCGGCGTGGCTCTCTGCGGCGGCCGCGAGGGTGAGCACCTCCGCCTCGCTCCACCCCGGCTCGACGGCCACGCCCGTGAGCTGTGACGCCCCTTGGGTGAGGGTGCCGGTCTTGTCAAAGACGAAGACCTCAGCCTCCGCGAGGCCCTCGAGGTACTGGCCGCCGCGGGTCAACATGCCGCGGCGCGCGGCGGCCCCGACGGACGCGCTGACCGCGGTCGGCGTCGACAGGCCGACCGCGCAGGGGCAGGCGATGAGCAGCATGGTCAGCGCCCGGATCGGATCGAGGGTCGTGACGAGCACGAGGCCCGCAGCGCCGAACGAGAGCGGAAGGAAGGCCTGGGCGAAGGTCTCACCGGCGCGCTGAATCCGCGGCTGATTCCTCTCGGACTCGCGAACCATCCGGGAGATCTGGCCGATCACGCTCTCCGCACCGACCTGGTCGCAGCGGATCCGTAGCTCGCCCGTGACGAGCACGCTCCCCGCATATACGGTGGCATCGGGGCCAATCGCGCTCGGCTGCGACTCGCCGGTGATCTGGGTCTGATCGACGTCGCCGTGACCGCGAAGGACGGTGCCGTCCGCCGGCACCCGCTGCCCTTGGCGGACTCGAACCACGTCGCCGGGCGACAGGCTCGCCACGGACGTCTCGATCTCGATCTCCTCGCCGTCGACTTCGACGATCCACGTGCACTTGTCGGACCTGTGGCCGTCGAGGAGGTCCTCGATCGCTCGGCGCGATCCCTCGAGGGTCAGGGCCTCCGCCCACTCCCCGAGGTTGAGGAGCACGACGACGGCGAGCGCCGTCGCTCCCTGGCCGAGGAGGAGGCTCGCCAGCGTCGCGGTGCCGACGAGGACATCGGTGTTCAGCGATCGCGTCTGCACGGCGTCGACGAGCGACCGCAGGTAGCGGCTGCCGGTGGCGACGGTGGCGACCGCCGCGACCGCGAAGTTCGCCCCCGGCGCGATGATCCCCGGGAGGATGGCGCGCTGGAGGGTGAGCCCGGCGAGGGTCGACGCGCCGACGACGACGCGCCCGCGGTAGCGCTGGATCTCCGCCGTTGAATGATCATGGGAGCAGCAGCCGGCCTCCGCGTCGCCGTGATCATGGGCTGACGCGCGGCGGTGGCTGTCGTGGTCGAGCACGTGGTCGACCACGTGTCCGTGCGCGTCATGCTCGTGCAGGCAGCGCCCGCGCTCGTCGTGTCGATGCCCAGCGCCGCCGTGCGCAGGGGGCTCGTGTGAGCGGCGCTGCGGAGCCTCCTTCGCCGCCTCGCGGCGACTCAGCCGCGCAGAGAGTCTCCCCTTCATCGACCGAAGAACTCGCAGCCCCTCGCGGTACCATCGGGCGGACGCCCGGCGGAGATGGCTGACGTCGAGATCCTCGAGGGTCCCGCCTGCCTCAAAATGGGACTGCAGCGCGTTGCCGAGGGCGTAGGTCGACGCTCCGCCGAGCAGCCACATACCCGCCATACCGGCCGTGGAACCAAAGACCGGCACGAGCTTCACCGCGCTCAGGATGCCCATGACGCCGAGGGGCGCCCCGGCCCCGGCGAGCGCAGCGATGGCAGCGCGACCGATGCGGGGCGTGAAGGGGACCTCGTGCGCTTGGCAGAGGGCGTGCACCATCTTCAGCTGGACCGCGCCCAAGGACACGAGGTCGACGCTCGCCACCGGAACGAGGCCGACGCTGGCGGCAGCGAGCGCGTAGTGCAGGATGAGATCGTCGTCGCCGGCGGGGACGTCGACAGGCGGGGTCTCATCGAGACCGTCGGCGTTCGGTCGGCTCGGGCTCGCTGCGGTGCGTGGCGACTCGCTGTGGCTGCGCATGGTCAACGTGCCATGGTTGTCGATCGGCTGAACCGAACCCAGGCGCACAGGGCGCATTCTGGAGATCTCAAAGTTCGAGGGGGGTGTCAAGGACAAGGGCCGCGACGAGCGTCCAGGACAAACGTGTTGACGAGGACTGCGGCTCGTCGCTATGCGTCTCGTCCGATGGCGCGACAGCATCTGGGCTCCGCGAAGCCTGACGAAGCCGCGGGGAGTGACGGCTGTCTGCCCGCGGTGAGCGACGGCCGATATGATCGGTTCATCACCGCCGCGAAGCGGAGGCTCAGCGGATCGCGGCACGAATGAGACAGGACCTCAAGATCGCCGACAGCATGCTCGAGCTGATCGGCGGCATCCCGCTCGTCCGCCTGAATCGCGTCGGCCGCGATCTGCAGGCGGAGTTCCTCGTGAAGCCCGAATTCCTGAACCCCAGCGGGAGCATCAAGGATCGCGTCGCACGTCGCGTCGTGGCCCGAGCCGAGCGCGAGGGGCAGCTGAGCCCCGGCGGGACGGTCGTGGAGTCGTCGACCGGAAACACAGGCGCCGCCCTCGCGTTCGTCTGCGCGGTCAAGGGCTACCGCGCCGCGATCCAGCTCCCGAGCACGTCGAGTCGGGCGCGGCAGGCGATCGTCCGCGCATTCGGGGCCGAAGTCACCGTATTTGACGTCGATTCGTCAGAGGAGAACGGCGTCGCCCCGGACGTCCCGCGGTCGCTTCGCGGGCGCGCGCGCTGCCGTGCGCTCGCGCGTGAGCGCGACGACGTCTGGTGGGCGCGCCAGTTCGCCAACCTGGACTGCGTCGCCGCGCACCGCGAGGAGACCGCCCGCGAGATCCTCGACCAGACGGACGGTCAGCTCGACGTCTTCGTCGCCTCGGTCAGCGGCGGCAGCACGCTCCTCGGCATCGGCGTGGCGCTCAAGGAGCACGACCCCTCGATCACCGTCATCGCGGTCCAGCCGACCGCGCATCGGGTTCTCGACGTCGAGAGAGCCGGCGCTCCTGGGCTCTCCGGAGGGATCCTCGACGCGCTCGTCGAGGCGGGCGTCATCGATGAAGTGGTCAGTCTCGACGACGCGCCGGCGATCGCGATGGCGCACCGCCTCGCTGAGGAAGAGGGCATCTTCTGCGGGGTCTCGTCCGGCGCGAACGTCGTCGCGTCGCTGGCGGCGGCGCGACGCGCGAGACCTGGGGCGAGGATCGTCACGGTCCTCCCCGACAGCCGTGATCGCTACCTCGACGAAGAGGCCTACGTCACCTGATGATTCTCGACGCCATCCCGACCGCCCTCGACGCGCTCTGCAGGCCTGAGCTCGTCCGCCTCGGAGAGAACCTCGCCGCCGCGCGCTTCGAGCTGATGAAGATCGTCCCGGCTCGGTACATCCTCGAGGACGCGCTCCGGACGGGGAAGCTCGGCAAGGGCGGCACCGTCGTCGAGAGCAGCTCCGGGACCTTCGCGCTCGGGCTGGCGCTCTGCTGCGTGCACCTGGGCCTCCACCTCCACCTCGTGACAGGTCCGATGGAGGCGTCCCTGCACTGGCGCCTCGAACACCTCGGGGCCACCGTCGAGCTCGTGCCCGACGCGGGCGGCGGCCTCGGCGGCATACAACAGGCCCGCCTGAATCGGCTCGAAGAGCTCATAAAGGACAACCCCGACCTCTTCTGGCCGCGGCAGTACACGAACCCGCTGCACCCCGCGTCCTACGCGTCGCTCGCCCGATCGTTCGCAAGGAGCCTCGGGCGCGTGGATGTCCTCGTCGCCTCCGTCGGTACAGGCGGCTCGATCTGCGGCATCGGGCGCGAGCTCCGGGTCTCGAACCCCGCGCTCGAGGTCGTCGCGGTCGACCACAACCTCTCGGTGCTCTTCGGCCCGACGACGGGGCGCGTCCGACCCCTCTGCGAGGAGTGCTATGTGCCCCTCCTCGGGATGGGCTCGGACATCGTGATCCCGAACCTCGACCACTGCGAATGCGACGAGGTCCATTGGGTGCCGGTCGCCAAGATGATCCGAGCCGCCCACGAGCTGCATCGCACGCACGGTCTGCTCGTCGGGCCGACCGCTGGGGCCGCCTACGCGGTCGCGGAGTGGCTCGCGCGGACGCGACCAGAGGCGAGCGTTCTCGTCGTCTTCCCGGACGGCGCGCTTCGCTACCTGAAGACGGTCTTCGACCGCGAGTGGCTAGACGCGCGCTCGCGGGAGCTCTCGGTCGATTGGACCGAGCCGCAGGCGGTGGCCTCCCCGACCGCCGTCGGCGGGGACTGGGAGCGGTACCGGTGGCGTCGGCGGAGCTACGCGGAGGTGCTCGGGCACCCGCCGGTCTCGCGGAGTTGACGGCGCTATGCTAGCGGATCTCCGAGCGCTCCTCGCCCTGGCCATCCGTGGCGAGCGTCCGTTCGCCGTAGGCCTCGCGCTCTGCATCGTCGGCTCGATCGTCGCTGACTTCACGATCATGTTGGCGGTGCTCGCCGCGCTCGCGCACCGCCGCGCCGGCGAGCTATACGGTCAGCAGGTCGTCATCTTTCTCCTCGCGGTCGCGCTCTTCTACGTCCTCAACGTCCGCGCGAACCGCGAGCTGAACCGGCGCTACGCGGAGGCCGCCCGCGCGATGGTCGTCGGGATCACGGGGCGCCTGCCGCGGCTCCCGCTCCTCGAGTACGAGGCCCTCGGCCGGGGCACGCTGGTGACGCGCCTCCTCGGCGACGGGGGCCAAATCGCGGGCTGTCGGCGCGTCGTGTACGGGGTGATAAGCGGCGCGATTCGGCTGCTCCTCGGCGCGGTCCTGGCGGTTCAGATATCGCCGACCGCGTCGGCCGTCGCCCTCGGCGCGATCATCATGATCGGCTTCATCGTCGCGGCGCAGCTCGGCGGCCTCCAGAGGGGGTTCGGCGAGCTCGCCCCAGACGACGCGCGAATGTACGATCTCCTGCGCAGTCAGGCCCTCGGCGGGCCGTCCCTCAAGGTCCACCGACCGCGCGCGCGCGCGCTGGCGAGCGCCTTTGAGTCGATCTCGAGGCGGGTCGAGGCGCTGAGGGTCGCGCTCTTCACGACGTTCTACGAGCGCCAGTTCGCCGCGGACTTCCTGTTCTACGCCCTCCTCGGGGTGACGACGTTCGCGCTGCCGCTCGTCGCCAGCGTCACGGCAGAGGAGGTCCGCGAGCTCAACCTCGTGTCGCTGTGGCTCGTCCTCGGCGTCGTGAAGCTGATCTCTGGCGCCCCCAAGCTCACGTCTGCTGGCGCTGCGCTCGCGCGCCTGCGTGATCTCGAGGAGCGGCTCGGTGACGCGAGGATCGAGCCCGCGGTCCGCGACGGCGAGCTCGACGGCGGCCCCTTCGCGGGCTTTCGCCGCGTGCGCGTCGAGCAGCTCGAGTTTCACTATCCGGCGACAGACGGCGGGGGCTTCACGCTCGGGCCGCTCGATGTCGAGTTTGAGCGCGGCGAGCTGGTCTTCATCACCGGCCGCAACGGCAGCGGGAAGTCGACGTTCGCGCGGCTCCTCGCGGGCCTCTATCGCCCGTCGGCAGGGAGGATCGTCGTCGACGGCGTCCCCCTGGCCGATGAGACGCGCAACGCGTGGCGTATGCTCATTAGCACGGTCTTCGTCGAGCACTGCATCTTCGAGCGCACACACGGCCTCGACGCGGGCGCCGAGGCGCGAGCGCCCGAGCTCCTCGCCCGATTCCAGCTCGCGCACAAGACCTCGATCGCCGACGGCAGGGTGAGCAACCGGGCCCTCTCGACCGGGCAACGCAAGCGCCTCGCCATGGTCCTGGCGCAGCTGAGCGACAAGCCCGTCCTGCTCCTCGACGAGTGGGCGGCGGAGCAGGACCCAGAATTCCGCGAGACGTTCTACGATTCGCTCCTCCCGCAGCTGCGCGACGAGGGGCGGCTCGTCATCGTCATCACGCACGACGAGACGTACTTCTCGCGCGCCGATCGGTGCCTGCGCCTCGAGGGGGACAGGTTCGTGGAGGTGTCGCCGTGAGCTTCACCGCGCTGCTCGCCGAGCACGTCGACATCCGGCGGCTGGCGTTCACGACCGTCGCCGGCGGGGTCTTCGCGGCGCTCGCCGTGACGGCCGTGAACGAGGCGAGCGCCGCGGGTGTCGAGCTTGGTTCGTGGTGGAGGGCGGGTCTCTTCTTCTTGATCCTCGCGGGGATGTACGCGGCTCGCCGCGCCTCCTCGCGCGTCCTCATCCGCGACTTCGAGGCGGCCTCCGCGGATCTCCGCGGGCGCTTCGCGGCGTCGCTTCGCGGCGCCCCGCTGCGCGCGATCGAGGAGCTCGGCGATCGTATCGAGCGGGCGACGGGCGACCTGAGCCTCCTGTCGACCACCCTGGATTCGTGGGTCTCCGGGGTTCAACACCTCGCCTTCACCTTCGCCATGACCTTCGCCATCGGGTTGATCTCGATGAAGGCGCTGGCGCTGTGGATCTTCGTCCTCGGCTGGATCTCCGTCCACCTAGCGACGCGCCTGCGGGCGATCCGCGCGGAGCTCAGCGACATCGGCGACACGAGCGCGAGGCTCGGCGCTCAGGTCTCCGAGCTCGCTGACGGCTTCGTCCAAGCAAAACTGGACGGTCGGCTCGCGGCGTCGATCACCGCGGACATCGCGGCGACGGCGGAGCAGCTCTATGCGCATCAGAACGCCGTCGAAGAGCTCGACAGCCGCGCCTTCCACGCGAGCTTCGTGCTGATGTTCCTCTTCGGCTCGGGGGTCGCGGCGTTCAGCTTCGAGCCGGCGAGCGGCTACGAGATGGTGATCTTCTTCGAGCTCGCCTGGGCGCCGCTCTTCGGCGTTCTCGCGGCCTTCCCGGAGATCTTGCGGGCGGAGGCCGCGGCTACGCGGGTGCTCAGAGTGCTCGAAGAGCTGCCCCCTGAGCCAGGTCCGGGTGAGGGGCCCGTCGAGCCGTTCGAGGTCCTCGAGCTCCGGGCCGTGGAGTTCTCGTACGCCGATCATCTGCGCCAGTCCGAGTTCGCGGTCGGGCCGCTCGACCTCACGATCAGGAGGGGGGAGCTCGTCTTCGTGACTGGAGGGAACGGGAGCGGCAAGACGACGATGCTCAAGCTGCTGCTCGGGCTCTACGCGCCGAGTCGGGGGAGCGTCGTGCTCGACGGGCAGTGCGTCAGAGCGGGGGCGCGACAGGCCCTGCGAGACCGCTGCACCGTGATCATGAGCCGCGCGCACGTGTTTGACCGCCTCTACGGCCTCGAGGACGTCGACAGCGAGGAGGTGCGCGCGCTCCTCTCGGAGCTGGGCATCGCCGACGCCGTTCCCTACCGTGACGGGGGGTTCGCGGAGCTGCGGCTCTCAACCGGCCAGCTCATGCGCTTGGCCATGGTCGTGGCGCTGCTCGAGAGGCGGCCGCTCTGCGTGTTCGACGAGTGGACCGCGAACCAAGACCCCGAGATGACGCGGTGGTACTATGAGGTCCTGTTGCCGAGGCTGCGCGAGGCGGGGACGACGGTGATCGCCGTCAGTCACGACGAGCGCTACTTCAGCTGCGCGGACACCCTCGTGCGCATGGAGGCCGGGAAGATCGCCGCCGAACCGCCGCGCTGAGTCGCCTACCCGGGGCAGAGCCCGAAGGCGTCGGCGCCGAGGTTGTTGGCTGGGTGGCAGTCGGCGACGAGGTCCTCGGTGCCGACGTCGACGAAGATGTCGCCGGTGCCGCCGAGCTACGAGAGGTCGCGGCGGCGGACGATCACGCCGAGGCGGCGGATCCGCGACTCGTTCGAGGCGAGCCCGTGGAAGCCGGCGATCTCGTAGCCCGTCGGCGCGACGTAGGTGTGCGCGAGGGCGCCGAGCTTCGGCGAGCCGAGGCCGCGGCCGCTGATGAGGCCGACGTAGATGCCGCGGATGTCGTCGTTGTCGCCGTCCCACCAGACGGTGACGGTGTTGCAGTATTCGCCAGGGAAGAGCACGAGGCGCTGATGGATCGGCCCTTGCTCGCCCCAGAGGGTCTCGACGCCGTTACCGAGCTTGACACCGACGGCGTGGAGTTCGTCGGCGGCGCGGAAGCGGAGCTCCTCGACCGGGCTCGCGCTGGCGAGGGCGTCGAGGTCCGAGAACGCCGTCTGGCCGCCGATCATGAAGCCGACCGGGAGGAGCTCGACGAGGTAGGCCCCGAGGCCGAAGAGCGCGTAGTTGGCCTCGGGGATCGACTTCCAGAAGCCGACCGAGAACTCGCCGTCGGCGGCGAAGCGGATCGCGTCGCGGTAGCCGACGTCGAAGTCGATCGCCTTGATCGCGCGGCCGAGGTCGTCCTGGTCGAGGTTGCCGAGGCGGGTCGGCGCGGCGAAGGCCGCCCAGGCGCCGGTGTCCCCCGCCGGCACCCGGAGCTCGAGCGGCGGCGCCCCTGTGCCAGCGACGCTGAGCGGCGCGTAGACCGAGCCGCGGAAGAGGATGAGGTAGTCGAGGTCGATCGAGCGGAAGGCGGTCCCGCTGCCGGAGATCATCGAGCTCGTCGCCTTGACGGTCCAGCCGCTCTTGTCGGCCTTCGGCGTCACCTCGATCTCGAAGCCGGCGACGAGCTTGTGGTCGGCGACGCTCGCCTCGGAGGCGCTCCACGCCTTGCCGACGCGGGTCGGCGAGACGACGAGCGACCACAGGTCGGTCGTCTGCGGGGCGACGAGGTCGACGGTCTCCTCCTGGTCGGGCGCGTCGAAGCTCAGGTGCCCGTAGATGCTCTCGGTCGCCGGGACGAGCATCCAGCAGGCCTCGACGTCGAGGTCGACCTTGCTGTACGCGTCGTCGCCGTCGACGCGCGCGGACCCGGTCGCGCCGAGGTCGAGGCGGAAGTGATCGGACGGCGCTTGCGTCGGCGTCGCGGCCTGCCACTTCGCCCAGCGAAGGCCCCTGTAGTCGGCGACTCCGGGCGCCGGCTTCGCCTGCGCCGGGCCGACGATGAGGTTCCAGTCTGCGGTCGTCGTCCCGCGCGGCACCCAGACGATCGCCTTGTCGCGGCCGACGCCCCAGCGCGGGGTCTCGGCGCGCCGGAGGATGCGCTCGATGGTCCGCCGGACCTCGGTCCGCCTGTCGGCGTTGGGGATCAGCTCCCAGATCGCCACGAGGGCGCCGTGCGGCAGGTCGACGAGCTCGGGCGCGCCGGGCACAGTGTCGGCCCAGGCCGCGAAGGCGCCGCTCTCGTCGATGCCGCCGATCTTGAGGCCGAGCGCCTGGTCGCCGCCGCGGAAGCCGATCCGCTCGCCGCTGCGGACCTGGAGAACGTGAGTCTCGCTGATCTCGTCGGTGTCGATCTCGACGCGCGTCGAGCCGACGACGCCGTTGTAGGCGGCCATCGACGACGTCGTCAGCTGGACCTCGGTCCACTGCTCGCGGCGCAGGAACGACGACGCGTAGTCGAAGCAGCCGCCCATCACCGCGCTGATCAGGACGTGGGTCCCGTAGGCGTCGACGAGCGCCTCAGGGGTCAGGGCGTCGAGGTCGGCGACGAACTCCGGCGTGCACAGGGCGGCGAGCTGGTCGTTGTCGAGCGGCCGCACGAGGCGGCGGCCGATCCGGCAGGTCTTGACGATGTCGCGGATGTTGACGAACGCGTACTCGTTCTCGCTGTGCTCGTCGCTGCGGTGCTTGACCTCCACCGAGCTCGAGAAATTCCCGTAGCTCGCCTCGACGCCGACGCGCATCGAGAACTTGTCGCGCTGCTCGACGAGCGTCCGACTGGTGAAGACGACCTGCTCGCCGGTGCGGAGGACGAGGACGTCGAGCTCGGCCTCCGTCGACGGCTTGAGCACCTGGGCCCGCGTCGACTCGGGATCAGCGAACGCCGCCCGGATGTCGTAGCCCCTGCCGATCAAGTGAACCCCCGGTACCTCTTGCATCGTCGCCTCCTCGAGTCGCCGCATCGTCGCACGCGGAGGGCCGCTCTGCGGGCGTCTGTGCACTGTCTTGCGAGGTTCTTGCGTCAGGCCGGCGGACGCGTGAGCGCGGTCGAGCGGCTCCGTGCCGGGGCCCGCGCGTCGACGTGTTGACGCGCGCAGCCGCGGTGTTCTCCGGCGCGCGTCGACGTGCTCTTGAGGTCAGGCCGGGCGGGGCAGCGCGAGTGCGCGGGCGCCGGTCACGACGGCTCCGGCGCGGTCGCGCGCAGCCGCTCCTGACACCTCGCCAAGCCCTCACGCGCCTCCTCCTCGGTCGCGCCGAAGCGCTCGACGCGGTACGCCACCGGCAGGCAGCCGCGGACGCACGCGCGCAGGTAGCGGAGCCACATCGCGTCCATGCGGGACTGGCCGGTCTGCGCGTCCCAGAGGTGGACCTCGCCCGACTCGGTCCCGGTCGCGACCAGCTCCCCATCCGGCGAGAAAGCGGCGCTGCTGATCCGTCCGGAGTCCTCCGCGGCGATCTCGGCGACCAGCTCGCCGCTCGCCGCGTCCCAGACGAGCGCTGTACCATCGAACGACGCCGTCAACACTCGCGCGTCATCTCGGGAGAACGCGGCGGCAACGACCTCGCCGCTGTGACGAAGGGGCACCGATGGGATCGCGGCGCCCGCGTTCAGCTCCCAGATCAATGCGGTGCCGTCGGCGGACGCCGAGACGAGCCAACCTCCACGACTCGAGAATGACACGCTCTTGATTGCGCCGTCGTGGTGGTGCGCCCGAACCTCGACGCGGTGAGCGTCGACATTCCACAGGTGGATCGATCCGTCAGAGGATCCTGTAGCGATACGCGCTCCATCTGGTGCGAACGCTGCGCTCGTGACCACCTCTTCCTCGCCGTGTTGGAGGGGGGCGCCGACGCGCTCGCCTGTGCTTGTGCGCCAGAGCTGCGCGCGGTTCTCGGCGGTCGTGACAATAAGGCCGCTATCGGCCGAGAACGACGCGCTCTGGGCCCCTGTTTCGAGAGCGAGGGTGCGGACGAGCGCCCCCGTGTCGCGGTTCCATAGTCGCGCGCCGTCGTTCGACGCCGTTAGCACAAGAGACCCATCCGCCGAGAG
This sequence comes from Myxococcales bacterium, assembly GCA_020431135.1. Classification (GTDB taxonomy): domain Bacteria; phylum Myxococcota_A; class Polyangia; order Nannocystales; family Nannocystaceae; genus JADJRG01. The sequence goes on from JAGQIT010000759.1 coordinate 13,793, forward strand.
TATCGCGCTCGTGAAGCGAGCCTGTGCGTCGAGGCGGGCTCCGATCGGTCTCCCCGTATCGATGCTCCAGAGCTGCGCTCGCGCGTTATCCGCAGCGATGAGGAGCCGCGTCCCGTTCGGCGAGAACGACAGGCCTACGACGGATCCACCCTCCTGGTCGAGGGGGAGACGGGGGCGCCTCTCGGCCCTCCAGAGCGCATACAGACCCTCTCGCGGGGACACCAACAAGCTGCTCATGTCGCCCGAGAAGGCGAAGATAGGCGCGCTCGTAGAGAAGAGCCTCTCGCCGCGCGCCGATTCGACGTGATGGATGCTGCCCCCCCCCCCATTGGCTCGCTGATGCTGCCTACACCCTTCGACTTGAGGCTGCTGAGAGCCCCGCTCCGGAGCCTCGACAGGGAGTCGTCAAACCGGACGTACCCTTCTTCGCCTTCGATGGAGAAGAATTCTCGACTCAGGTCCGTTGAGCCCGCACCGAGAAGAGCACCGGTGCTCAGCCGAAGCACTCTGCTGGTCCACCCCTCGTCCAGCAGAACAAGCTGGCCGTCTGCGGAGAACACCACCTGGATCAGCGTGGGGCTGTCATAGGTGAAGGCAGCGCCGAGCTGCGAACCTGTGACGACATCCCAGAGGATCGCCGACTTCTCGGAGGCCGTGATGGCGCGAGCGCCATCTGGCGAGAAGGCCGCGACACGGACCCCTTCATGCCGGAGAGGTGGGCCGACGGCAGCTCCCGTGCTCACTTGGACGATCTGCGCGACTCCTTCGCTCGACGCCTTGATGAGGTGCGCTTCATCCCCCAAGAACGCCGCTGCGAGGTGGCGCTCCCCCTCAGCAAGGAAGAGCGCGCTCCCGCAGTGGCTCTCGCTACTGACGCGGACGCCTCGAGCGGTCGACGTGAAGCCTAGGACGGGCTCGCCTTCGGCGAGGTCGACCTCCGACAGCGCGAGCGCTGCTGTCGTCGCGTCGTTTGCGGCGAGGGAGTCCTTCGCGGCCGCGATGCGGATCGCGTTCTTCGCCCGGCGGGCCGCGCATTCAGCCCGCTCCTTCGCCGCCACCACCTTCGCCTTCTCGTCGCGCAGCTCCTCGGCCCGCCGCACCTCCTCCTCCGTGGCGCGCTCCGCCCGGAAGAACAGGAGCACCGCGACCGCCGCGACGACCACCGCGACGCCGAGGGCGACGCGGAGCTGGAGCCGCCGCCGCCGCTCGCGGGCGCTCTCCTCGGCGATGACGCGCTCGCTCTCGCGGATGTGGGTGAGGCACCGCTGGCCGAGGTCGTCGCCGTAGCGCTCGCGGGCCTCGCGGGCGCGGTCGAGCTGGGCGCCGCGCAGGAGGTGCTCCCAGCCGCGGACGCGGTCGATCTCGATCCACTTCTGGCGATCGGCGTCGACCCAGGCGCGCAGCGTCCCCCAGCGGCGGATCAGCTCCTCGTGGGCGATCTCGACGCGCGGCGCGTCGGCGCCGCTCGTCACCACCAAGCGAGCCGCTGTCAGCCGCGTGAGCACCTCGTCGAAGCCCTCGGCCTCGCGCGGGCGCAGCTCCGCGAGTCTCCGAATCCTGCGGGTGTCGGCGCGCTGACCCTCGCCCGTCGCCACCAGCTGGACCAGCAGCGCGCGAGCCATGGCGCGCCCGGCGTCGTCCATGGCCTCGATCACCGCGTCGGCCTCGCGCTCGAGCAGCGCACCCACGGCGCCGCCGAGCGCCCGATAGGCCTCGTGGGTCAGGCCGCGCTTCGGATCGCGCGCGAGCCACATGCGGTCGAGCGCGAACTCCAGCAGCGGCAGTGAGCCTGGCTCTCCGAACACCTCTTCGACCAGCTGCTCGGCGAGCCCCGCTTCGATCGGCAGCCCCGCGAGCCGGGCCGGGCCCATGATGGTCTCGAGCATGCCGGCGCGGCTCATCACCGGCAGGTAGACGCGGTGCTCGTCGCGCGACTCGAGCTGGTCGAGGCGGCCGCCGTCAGGCAGCACGACCTGTCCGCAGTGCCCGATGAAGTCGGCGCGCAGGGTAAACAGCACGACGCTGCCGGCTTCGTCCGTGGCGAGCGCGTGCAGGCGCTTCACGAGCGCGCCGCGGGCCGCCTCGTCTAGACTCGTGAACAGCTCCTCGGCCTGGTCGAGGACCAGCAGCAGCGGGCGCGCGTTCGGGAGGTCGTCGTCGAGAGGCGATGAGGGGCGCGCGATGTGAACCTGCCCAAAGCGCGCGACCAGTCTCGGCGCTACGGCGGCGCGGACGAGCGAGGATTTCCCGGAGCCCGAGGCGCCGACGACAAAGAACATCCGCGGCGCATCCGAGCTCGCGAGCGCCTCAATCTCGCGCACGGCCTCGTCGACCTCGGCCGCTCGCCCGAAGAACAGCCGGCGGTGTCGGGCTTCAAAGACCTCGAGGCCGCGAAACGGGCGGAGCACGACGGGGCGCGTGTCGTCGCCGTCGCGCGCGCGGGCGTAGAGCTGTACGCTCGCCCAGTCGAGGCCGCGGACCTCTCGCGCGAGCTGACGCCTGGCGACCGCGAGCGAGCGCTCGAGCGAGCGGAGCTCGACGAGCAGGCCGCGATAGAGCGCGCGCGTGAGGATCGTGGCGCCCGAGACCGAGAGCGGGTAGCGTGAGGCGATGACGGCGCGGAGACCTGCGCGGTGGAGCGCCTGCGCGACGCTGCCGAGATGATTGCCGGGGGCGCCGGTGTTGCCGCTGTCGCAGGCGGAGAGGACGACCAGGCGTAGCGCGTGAGCGTGGGGCGCGAGCAGCTGACGCAGGTCTCCGGCGTCCTCGACCTGCGGAGCGTCACGCGTTCCGAGCGCCAGGCCGAAGCTCGTTCCGAGCTGTCCCCCGTGACACAAGATGTGGAGGATCGCGCACGGCGTCCCGTCTCGCTCGGCGCGCGCGAGCGCCTCGGCGATGGCGCTCGCGCTGGCGTTCGCGAGGACGTCGCGGCCCGGGTCGAAGTCGACGT
>JAGQIT010000760.1 GCA_020431135.1 Myxococcales bacterium
AACGCGCCGGTCCCGAGGGCGCCCGGGCGCCGCCGCCGGGCCGCGAGGAGGCCCGCGGCGATCCCCGCGGCAGCGAGATTGGCGATCGTCCCGCCGGCCTTGACCAGGCGGCGGGCGGCGTCGGGATCGGCGAGCGCCGAGCAGTCGCTGTCCCACCACGCCGAGGACACCGCCTCCGGGGCGCAGCCGGCGAGGACCGCCGCGCCGCCGTGGCCGACCCACTCGTGGAGCGTCGCCTTGAGGGTGAAGGCGAGGATCCCCAAGGCGATGAGCGTCAAGCGATCGGGCCGCGTCGCCACGCGCGCAGCGTACAGGATCCGCCCGCGCGCGGCCACGGCGGCGTCGCGCCCTCCGGGCAACCCCTACTTGAACGGATCCTTCGTCGACTTCTTCTTGCTCGGGCCCTTCTTCTTCGTCGCGTAGGAGCCCTTCGCTTTGCTGTAGGCCTGCTTCTTGTAGCTCTTCTGGAAGAGCTTGCTCTCCTCCTGCGAGACCTCGGCCTTGGCGACGTTGGCCTCGGCCTCCTTGAGGTCGGCGATCTGGGCGGCGATGTCGTCGCTCTTGGCCGTCTGCTGGAGGATCTCGAGGCGGTCGATGTCCTGCTGGATAAGCAGCTTGGCCTTGTCGTACTCGCCGGTGGCGACCGCCCGGGTCGCGGCCTCGAGCTGGGCCGCGCTCTCGACCTCGGCGACGCGGACCGTGACCTCAGTGTTCTCGGAGTCGCGCAGCTTGGCCTCGTCGGCGCTGAGGTCGACGCTGAGGGCGATCTCCGCCCGCCTGCGCTCGCCCTTGGCGGTGACGTCGGCGAAGTCGACGGCGAGGACGCCCAGCGCCATGGTCTCGCCCGTCGCCTGCGGGAGCTGGAGGCGGACGATGATGTCGCGGCTCTGGCCGGCGCCGAGCGAGCCGACCTTCGCCCGCTTGAGCGCCCCCTCGTCGGTCGTCGGGTAGCCGAAGACCGCGTCGACCTTGACCCCGTCCGCCGGCCTCAGCTCGAGGTTCATCCCCGAGGCGACGGTGGCGACGAGGCCGGCCATCTCGTCAGCGAGGACCCGCGGGATCGCCTGCGAGTCCTGGATGAAGTGGTAGCGCCCGCCGCCCTGATCGGCGAGCTTGGTCATGAGATCCTCGTTGTAGTCGAGGCCGACGCCGAGGGTCGACACCGAGACCCCCTTGCCGAAGCCCTCGGCCGCGCGGGCGCCGAGGATCTCGGGCCGCGACTCGCCGACGTTGGCCTGGCCGTCGGAGAGCAGGAGAACGTGGGCGAGCGCCTCCTCGGGGCGCTTCGCCTCCTCGAGGAGGCCGAGGCCCTGGATCATCGCCGGTCCGAGGGCGGTGCCGCCGGTCGCCTCGATCGGCAGGAGGGCCTGGCGGACGCCGGTGATCCCGGCCGCGTCGGCGAGCACCCGCGCCGAGTGGACTGAGACGTCATCCGAGTAGGAGAGGAGGCTGATGCGATCGCCGGGCTCGAGCTGCTTGAGGAGGTCGAGCGCCGCCTGCTTGACGGCGAGGATCTTGTCGCCGCTCATGCTCCCGGAGCGGTCGAGGATCACGGCGACGTCGAGGGGTGGACGGGGCGCCTGGCCCTTCTCGTCGCCGCGCAGGCGGACGAGGAGGTCGAGCTTGCCCGGCAGGGCGCGGCTGTCGACGAGGCTGAAGTTGGGGATCACCTCGACGTGGACCGGGCCGGCGCTCGCCTCGAGGCGCTTCGGCTCGGCCTCGGGCGCCTCCTCCGGGGTCTGGGCGGCCTCCTCGGGCGCGTCCTTCTTCACCGTCTTCGAGGTGCAGGCGGCCGCGAGCGCGGCGGTCAGCGAGGCGAGGGCGAGGGCGTGCAGGGGGCGGAGGAGGAGGGGGCGGCGAGGCATCACGGACATGGTCGCTCCGGGCGGAGAGGCGGAGAAGGGCGCGAGAGAGGCGGAGAGGCGAGTCGCGGTGGTTCAGGTCAACGCACGGCGGGCGCCGGCGGTCTCGCTCGCGTGAACGCGCGCCGCCGCGCCCGACATCGCGCGCCGACCGGATGTCCGTCGCTCGCCGCTCCGCGGGGCGAGGGCGCGTTCTCCGAGAACGTCGAGGCCCCGAGCCGGGTCGAGTCCGCGGGGCTCGGTCGCCGGGCACTCCGGCGGCTGAGCTCCTCGGACGCGACCACACGCCCAGGGCCAGGTCGCTCGTCGCTCGGGCTAGGTGCCGTCGCGGACGACGATCGTCGCGCCGTCGAGCGTCGTGCCGTTCATGTTGTTGATCGCGTCGGTCCCGGCCTGGTCGGTCGTGTACTCGAGGTCGCAGGTGCTCGGGCCGCCTGTCGGATCGGTGTGGAGGTCCGTCGAGACGATCGTCCCGAAGGGGCTGAATGCGTTGTTGATCGTGGTCTCGGTGGTCGTCGCGTTCAGGTCGCCAATAAAGATCTTCTTGGGCATCACTTCACTCCCTTGTGGGTGGCTAGGGTTGTAGCACGAGCAGACTCCACATATGACGTGGCCGACCGAACATGACTCACCGGACATGCCCCTGCCGAGCCGTCAGGTTTGGTGGATCGGTCTAATCGCGCGATCGAGCGCCGCGGACTCGATCGCCCGCGGCGCGGAACCCCGGCTTCGCCCGGATCTCCGGCGGATCGCAGTCTTCGACGAACTCCGACCATTTGATCTGGCAGTACTGCGAGACCCACTCCCAGTGGTGGAGATCGCTGAAGCCGGCCCGTTTCGCGCGGTCTTCGCGTGATCCGTCGCCGCTGCTCGCGGGCTCGATCGCGTAGTAGCGCGACCAAAATGTCTCGGGATCGTCGAGATCGATCCCCGCGAGATCGATCGCCTCCGCCTCGCAGCGCGCGACGAACGCCTGCATGTCGTCCCACTCGTCGCGGATGGTCGGCTCGGGCTGGCCGTCGTCGTCGTCGTCGTCGTCGCCTTCGTCCTCGTCCAACTCGGGCTCCGCCGGCGACGCGGGGGCGCCGTCGAGGGTGACCACGGGTGTGTCCTTGGACATGCCCACGAGGCGCCTGAGCACGTCGACGATTGTGCTGCCGAAACCCATCTCGTCGCGGAGGTGCCCTGACTATACAGAAACCCAGGGGATCGTCTACGTCGTCGATCGTCGCGGGCGATCTCGGTCATCCCCGGCGCGTGGCTGGAGCACGTCTCACGCGCGTCGCCGCCGAGCATCCTCACGCTGCCTACGGGTGATCTACGAGAATGTCACGCCGTCGTCGGGCTCGCGTGACGGGGCAGAGGTCAGCACGCGCGGCGGAGGCCGCGGGCCGCAAGACGCCGGGGCTGCTGTGGTGCGAGGCCTCGATCGCACTGGAGCGCCTTGTCGTCGCGAGCGGAGCCGACGCATCCAGCGCGGCGTCCTCGAGGCCTTCACGCGGTGCGGCACCCGCTCTCGCTCCGCCCGCCGCCGCGGCGCCCGAGCGCGGAGAGGCTCCTAGCCGCCGAGCTCCGACGCGAGGTCGCGGAAGCGCTTGATGATCTGACCGACGTAGCGCCCGCGCGGGTGGCTGTGGAGGTAGGCGCGGCCGAGGCGCTTGGCCTCTTGGATGTCGCCCTTCTCGGTCGCCGCGAGCCACAGGCGGTAGCGGGCGAGCTCGGCCTCCGGGTGATCCGGTGCGCGCTCGATGAACTTGCGGAACTCGTCCATCGCCGCCTGGTGATCGCCGGCGTAGTCCATGCGCTGGATGCCGATGAGCAGGTGGGCCTCGGCGGCTCGGGTGTCGCCGTCGTGCTCGTCGATGAATGTGCGCAGGCACTGCGACGAGCGGTAGCGGCTGTCGGGCGAGAGGTAGAGCTCCTTGCAGCGGGCGAGCGAGCTGCGGATCGCCTCGGCGCGGGTGTTCTCGGCGTCGCGGACGAGCATCTCGAGGAGCGCCTGGCCGTCGTCGTTGGGCGCGAGCGCCGACTTGGCGCTGCGATCGACGCGGGCGACGCGGCCCTGGCGGCGCGGCTTGTCGGTGATCTCGATGAGGTTGTCGAGGGTCCGGTACTGCGGGTTCACGGGCAGACCGGGGACCGTCCACGAGCTCGGGATCCGCCCGCCGGAGAGCTCCTCGACGCCGCTGGGGCCGAGCGAGAGGGGGAGGGCGACCTGGACCTCCGCGCGGCCGACGTCGGAGAAGGAGCGGGCGGCGACGTCGAAGCGGTAGCCCGCGCGGACGTCGGCGAGGACCCGCTTGTCGGGGCCCTGGACCTCGACCTTGCCGCGGAGCACCGAGACCGTCGTGTGCCCGGCGTCGTCGACCTCGACGGTGAAGACGGTGCCGCGGATCTGCACCGTCGCGGTCGGCGTCTCGATCTTCAGCGTCGGATCGCCCGGGAGGCGGTCGTAGCGGAAGGCGACGAGGCCGCGCTCGAGCCCGAGCTCGACCTCGCCGGAGCCGGCGGAGCGCCAGGTGAGCTCTGACGACGGGCCCACGTTGGTGAGGATCTTGCCGACGAGCTGGAGCTGCATCGACTCGGCGGCGTCGGTCTCGAGGCGGGTCGCGATCGGGAAGATGTGGTCGGCGAGGGTCTCGCCGCGGCTGTCGAGAACGCGGCCCTGGCCGCCGACGATCCGGCCGTAGACCATCGCCGGGTGGTCGATGCCGCCGTAGACCGTGTCGGGATCCTGGAAGGCGATGACCCAGGGCGTGCGGTCGAAGAGGTCGCCGCCCTGGCCGGGGATCAGCATCAGCGCGAGCACGCAGGCGGTCGTGGCGAGGGCGACGACCGCCGTCGACGCGCCGAGGTGGGTGGCGCGGCTGGCCCGCGAGCGCTCCTCACGGGCCTCGGCGAGGCCGCGGAGGATCCCGGCGAACTCGCGGTTCAGCGACGTCGACGAGCGCTCGCTCGGGACGTCGGGGCCGGCGTAGAGCCGCTGGAGAACGCGGTGCGCTCGCCAGCAGCGCGAGCAGCCGCGGATGTGATCGAAGTAGCGCTCCTCCGCGGCCGCGGGCAGGCGCTCGCCGAGAACGGCCTCGGCGTCCTCGCTGCACTCGAGGCATCCGTAGCGGCTGGGTCGTCGGCTATCCAT
>JAGQIT010000761.1 GCA_020431135.1 Myxococcales bacterium
AGGCCATGCGCAGGTCGAGGAGCTCGTTCGACTGCTCGTGGTAGACCGCGGTCGCCTCGCAGGCCTCGCGGCGCATCGCCACCCAGGCGTCGCTGTAGCGGTCCAAGGCGGCCGCGCTGCTCTCCCAGGCCTTCTCGGCGTAGGGCCGGCCGGTCGCCGCGAACGATCGCTGGGCCTCGCCGCGGATCTCGTCGTCCCAGACCCCGACGAGGTGGCGCTCGGCGTCCTCACAGGCCGCGCGGGCGCTGCTCACCGCGTAGGAGGTGCTCGCGGCGATCACCGCGACGAGGCCGCCGAGGAGGCCGACGTTGACGACGCGCCGGCGCCGACGCAGCGGGTCGTACTCGAGCTCCTCGAGGAGCGCCTCCATGGTCGGGAAGCGCTTGTCGGGGTAGACGTCGAGGCCGCGGAGGATCGCCGCCCGGACCTTCGCCGGGACGTCGCTGCGCCCGGGGATCGGCGCGACCTCGCCGGCGAGCACCCGCTTGCGCAGCTCGAGGTAGCTCTTGCTCGGGAAGGGGTGGGCGCCGTAGATGGCCTCGAAGAGCGCGACGCAGAACGCGAACTGGTCGCAGCGCGCGTCGACGCGGACGCCGACGTGCTGCTCCGGGGACATGTANNGCCGGCGTGCCGACGACCGCGCCGGTCTGGGTCAGGCGGCCGGTGCCGCTCTCGGTGTCGTCGAAGGCGAAGTCGGCGACGCGCTCGGCGATCCGCGACGGCCCGGCGAGCGGGTCCTCGTCGGCGTTGCGGGCGATGCCGAAGTCGGCGACGCGGACCCGGCCGTCGCCGCCGAGGAGGACGTTGTCGGGCTTGAAGTCGCGGTGGACGAGGCCGACGCGGTGGGCGGCCGCGAGGCCGCGGCCGGCCTGGACGAAGCGCTCGAGGATCTCGACGAGGCTGTGCTCGCGGCGCAGCCAGCGTTTGAGGGTCGTGCCCTCGACGAGCTCCATCGCCAGGTAGACGTGTTCGCCGACGGTGTCGCAGTCGTGGATCGCGACGACGTTGGGGTGGCTCAGCTTCGCCAGCGCCTGGGCCTCGCGGATCAGGCGGGCGACATTCTGGCTGCCGTTGTCCTCGCGCGGGATCCGCAGGAGCTTGAGGGCGATCCGGCGGTCGAGCTTGGGATCGTAGGCGGTGTAGACGACGCCCATCGCCCCCGAGCCGAGGCGATCGAGGATCGTGTAGCGGCCGATCGCCGCGCCGCGATCGACGGTCACGGCCGGGTCGTCGTCGAGGATCGTCCCGCCGGCGGTCTGGACCAGGGTCTCTCCGTCGGCGAGCAGCGTCGCGTCGAGAGCCTCATGGTGCCCCGTCTCCTCGACCACGCTCGCATGGTATCAAGCGGCCCTCGCGGCCCGCGGCGAAAGTCCGGGGCGATCGCCGCGTACGCCGTCACGAACGCCGCTGCCCGCGGCCTAACGCGGCTCTGCGCGGCGCCACTCCGCGAGGTGGCGGGCTCAGGCGGCGGGCGCTTTCGACCCGGCCGGTCGCGCGGCGAAGAAGTCGGTGAGGGCGTCGGCGACGGCCTCCGGCGTGTCGATCGGTAGGAAGTGCGCGCCGTCGGCGATCATCCGCAGGCGCGCGTCGGCGACGTCGCGGTGCAGGCGCTCGACCTGGGCGATCGGGATGTAGGGGTCGGCGCAGCCCTGGATGACGAGCGTCGGCGCGGCGATCGAGCGGATCGTCGCGGGGTAGTCGGCGAAGACCTCGG
>JAGQIT010000762.1:0-201 GCA_020431135.1 Myxococcales bacterium
CTCGGAGCTCGTCGTCGAGGGCGACTACTTCTTCGAGGGCACGACCCACGGGGCGATCGAGCCGCACTGCGCCGTCGCCCAGGTCGAGGGCAACGGGATCCTCACCGTCTGGTCGGCGACCCAGGTCTCGCACTACCTCCACCGCGAGCTCAGCAAGGTCCTCGAGCTCCCGCCGCATCGGATCCGGGTGATCCAGCCGCC
>JAGQIT010000762.1:319-1688 GCA_020431135.1 Myxococcales bacterium
TACAGCCACCGCGGCCGCCACCCGATGAAGATGAAGTACCGCACGGGCTTCACCAAGGACGGCAAGATCACCGGCGTCGCGGCCAAGACGATCCTCGACGGCGGCGCCTACTCGAGCTTCGGCCTGGTCACCACCTACTACTCGGGGCAGCTCCTGTGCGCGCCCTACGACTTCGGCGCCTACCGCTTCGAGAGCACGCGGGTCTACACCAACAAGCCGGCCTGCGGCCCCAAGCGCGGCCACGGCTCGGTCCAGCCGCGCTTCTCAATTGAGATCCAGCTCGACAAGGCCGCCGCCGCCCTCGGCATCGACCCGATCGAGCTGCGCCGGCGCAACGACCTCGGCTCGGACACCAAGACGGTCAACGAGTTCCGCGTCGGCTCCAACGGCTTCGTCGAGTGCCTCGACAAGGTCGAGGAGGCGTCGCGCTGGCGCGAGCGCCGGCCGACCTTGCCTTACGGACAGGGCCTCGGCGTCGCCGGCTCGACCTACATCTCCGGGACCAACTACCCGATCTACCCGAACGAGATGCCGCAGGCCGCGGTCCAGATCTGCCTCGACCGCTCGGGCCGCGCCCGCGTCTTCTCCGGGGCCAACGACATCGGCCAGGGCTCGAACACGATGCTCGCGGTGATCGTCTCCGAGGAGCTCGGCATCCCGCTCGACGACATCCGCGTGCTCTCGGCCGACACGGACCTGTGCCCGGTCGACCTCGGCGCCTACTCGTCGCGGATCACCCTGATGGTCGGCAACGCCTGCCTGAACGCGGCGCAGAAGCTCCGCCGCAAGGTCTGCGAGGCGGTCGCCAAGCGCTGGGAGATCCCGCGAAAGCGCGTCGTCCTCGCCCAGCGGATGGCCCTCGACCGCGAGAACCCCGAGCGCAACGTGCCGTCCGCGGAGGCCTTCCAGTGGGCCGAGGCCGACTTCGGCCTCCTCGGCGAGGTCGGCTCCTACAACACCCCGAAGGACCGCCACGGCGACTACCGCGGCGGGACGATCGGCGCGTCGCCGGCCTACTCCTTCACCGCCCACCTCGCCGAGGTCGAGGTCGACCCCGAGACCGGCCTCGTCGAGGTCAAGACGATCTGGGTCGCCCACGACTGCGGCAAGGCGCTGAGCAAGCGGATCGTCGAGGGCCAGATCGAGGGCTCGACCTACATGGGCTTCGGCGAGGCGATCATGGAGCAGCACGTCGTCGACCCGGCGCACGGGGGCGTGCACGCGAGCCCGAGCCTCCTCGACTACCGCATGCCGACCTTCCTCGACACGCCGACGATCGACGCGATGATCGTCGAGGCCGCCGACGCCCAGGGCCCCTACGGCGCCAAGGAGGCCGGCGAGGGCCCGCTCCACTCGAGCATCCCGGCGA
>JAGQIT010000762.1:1696-6923 GCA_020431135.1 Myxococcales bacterium
TCTACGACGCCGTCGGCATCCGCCTCGACACCCTGCCCTTCTCGCCGCCGAAGGTCCTCGCGGCCATCGAGGAGCGGCGCCGCCGCGAAGAGGCCGGCGAGCTCGCGCCGCACAAGGCGGACCGCCGCGACGCCCGGAGGAGCGCCTGATGCTTCGTCTCCCGCAATTCCAAGTCGCCGCCCCCGAGACCCTCGAGGAGGTCGTCGAGGCCCTCAGGGCGACCCCCGACGCCCGCCTCATCGCCGGCGGCACCGACATCCTCCCGAACCTCAAGCACAAGCTCGAGGCGCCGCCGCGGCTGATCACCCTCGGCCGGGTCAAGGCGCTGCGCGGGATCACGCGCGACGACGCGGCCGGCGTCCTGCGGATCGGCGCCGGCGTCCGCCTGGCGACGATCGCCAGCGACCCGACGGTGGGAGCGCTCTTCCCGAGCCTCGCCAAGTCGGCGGGCCTCGTCGCCAGCCCGACGATCCGCAACATGGCGACGATCGGCGGCAACGTGAACCTCGACGTCCGCTGCCGCTACGTCAACCAGACCGACTTCTGGCGCGAGGGGATCGGCGGCGGCTGCCTGAAGAGCGAGGGCGACGTCTGCCACGTCGTCCCCAAGGGGCGCAACTGCGTCGCGGCCATGAGCTCCGACAACGTCCCCGTGCTGATCTCGCTCGACGCCAGCCTCCTCCTCGTCGGCCCGAGCGGCGAGCGCGAGGTGGCGATGGCCGACTACTACCGCGCCGACGGCACCAACCACACCAAGGCCGAGCCCGGTGAGCTGACCGCGGAGGTCCGGATCCCGCTGCCGAAGGGCCCGCGCAAGACGGACTACGTGAAGTGGGCGGTGCGCAAGAGCATCGACTTCCCGCTCGTGAGCGTCGCCCTGCGCGTCGATCTCGACGGCGAGGGCGCGGAGGCCCCGAGCGAAGCCAAGATCACCGACGTCCGCGTGGTCGTCGGCGTCCTCGGAGCCAGGCCGCGCGAGGTCAAGAAGCTCGACGGGGCGCTCGGCCGCACGCTCGCCGACCCCGAGGTCGCGGCGCTCGTCTCCGAGGCAGCCTTCAAGCAGTGCAAGCCGCTGCCGAACGTGCCCTACGACCCCGCCTACCGCCGGCAGATGATCCGCGTCTACACCCGGCGCGCGCTCGCGGCCATGGCCTCGTAGGTGCGACCCGCGGCGCGACGGATCCGGAATGCGGGGCCGCGGCGGTGTCCTATCACCGTGCGCCCGCTCTCCGCCTCCCCCGTCGCCCTCGCGCTCCTCCTCGCCCCGCTCGCCTGCGGACCGATGAAGGGCGTCGGCGACAGCGACAGCGACGGGACGTCGTCCTCATCGTCCTCGTCCTCCTCGACCTCGTCCTCGTCCTCGTCCTCATCCTCGTCCTCGACCTCGTCGTCGACGACCGCGACCGACACGACGACCGGCGACGAGACCACCGGCCTCGCCGAGTGCCCGTGGTACTGGCCCGAGAACCTAGACAGCGACTTCTGCCCGCCGGTGGCGCTCGAGAACGCGAGCATCACCGGCGAGACCCCCTACGGGCCGCTCGACCTCCGCTACGCCCGCTTCGGCCTCCAGGAGTGCGCGTGGCCGTGCCCCGAGGCCTACCAGGGGCGGCTGCTCCTCTACGCGACGCCGACCGAGGACAAGCCCACGTCGCCCGACGGCGACTTCCTCGAATTTGTCCGGATCAACGACGAGCTTCCCGAGGTCAAGGACGGGCGGATCGGCGGCGAGACCTTCGACAACCAGCCCGTGACCCTCGAGATCACCCTGCCGAGCATGGAGGAGACGACGCCGCCGCTCGACGAGAACGCGCCGCCGCTGGCCACCGGGACCCTCGAGATCCTCGGCGACGGTTGGAAGGTCAGCGGGACGTTCACGGCGCCGCTGTGCACCCACCTCAACTGGAGCTACGCCTGCGAGTAGGCGACGCGCCGCCTCGGCGCACCGTGTCGACCCGACGGGACCCCGCCGTCGCTCAGCCCGCGCGCCCGAGGACGATCACCCGCCCGTCAGCGTTGAGCACCTGCGCCGCGCCGAGCTCAGCGAGCGGATGTCGCCAGTGGACGTGGCCGCAGATCGCCGTGACGCGCTTGCCGTGGAGGAGCTCGCGCAGGCGATCGTTGCCGCGCTGGCGCTCGCCGCCCGACGGACCCTCGTGGAGAACGACGAGGTCTGGGCGCCCCGCGAGGCTGTCGCGGACCGCCGCGACGAAGGCGTCCGCCGGCCGCCGGTTGGGCTTGCGCTTGTTGCCCGTGATCCCGCTGACGCCGGCGATCCGCAGCCCGTCGACGTGGACGCGATCGCCGTCGAGGACGTGGATCCCCTCCTCCGCGCGCAGGCCCGCGAGGCCCTCGTCGCCGCCGAAGAGGTCGTGGTTGCCGGCGACGCCGGCGACCCAGCGGACGCCGCTGCGACGGAGCGCGCGCCAGACCGATCGGACATCCCCGGTCGCGCCCATCTTGGCGGCGTCGGGGGCGGCGAAGAGGTCGCCCGCGAGGATGACCCCCGCGCGGGCGAGCGGCGGGATCAGCTCGAGCTCGCTGAGGGCCAGGAGCTCGTCCGCGACCGCCTCGCCGACGAGGCGCAGCGGCGCGTCCGCGTCCGTCCCAGGAGAGGGCAGCGCCCGCCCCTGGAGATCGCCGGTGACGATCAGCGCGTCGAGCTCCGCCGGCAGCCCCTCGACCGCGCCGCGGAGGAAGGGGAGCGAGCGCCGCTTCGTGCCGCCGCCGGGCGCCGCGTCGAGGAACTCGAGGGCGTGGATCGGCGCGTCATCGAGGGCCGCGATGCGCATCCGCCGAGTATCCGCTGGCGGCCGAAGCCGTGACAAGACCGCGACCTCGCGGCGCGCAGCCCCGCGCGCGGAGGGCCGCTAGCCCAGCGCCGAGCGCAGCTGCGCCGCCACCTCACGCGCGCTCGCCCAGCGCTGCGAGGGATCGGTCGCCATGCCCCTCCGCAGCAACCGCTGGACGCCCTCGGGGACGCGACCCGCGTCGGCGGGCGCCTCGATGTCACCGTCTACGACGCGCCGAAGACGGTGAGCACGGACGGCGCCGCGAAGGGCCACTGACCGAAGAGCGCGTACCAGAGGAGCGCGCACAGGCCGAACTGATCGCTGCGGTGATCAAACGCCTGGCCCAGGATCCGCTCCGGCGACGTCGTCCTCCACGCGCCGAAGAGCTGCGCGCTCGCGCCAGCGGGCGGCTCCCCGACGTCGAGACCGCGGAGCTTCGCGTCGCCGTCGTCCGTGACGAGCACGACCCCCAGGTCGAGGTCGCAGTGGAGCAGCCCGCGGTCGTGGGCCGCGGCGAGCCCCTCCGCGACGCCGACAAAGAGCCCCGTCGCCCGCCGCCAGTCGGGCTCGTGCTCGTGCCCGACGAGCCAGTCGCCCAGGCTCCGGCCCGCGACGTACTCCATGGCGACGAACGTCCAACCGCGCCAACGCCCGCAGCCATGCACACGGACAAGGTTCGGATGCGCGACGGTAGCCACAGCCCGCACGCGCTCCTCAAGAGACGCCCACCCCGCCTCGTCCGTGGTCCAGTAGGTGCGCTGATTGATGAGCCTGAGCGCGACGCGGCCGTCGCCGCTCGGCTCGCGGGCGAGGACGACGATCGACACGGCCCCGCGGCCGAGCTCGCGTTCGACGATGTAGCCGCCGATGCGGTCCCCGGGGCGCGGCACACGTAGCTCTGTCACGGTGTCACGTCACCCTCGGGGTCCACACGAGCACAGGCTAGCAGCTCGCGTCGGGGGCCCCTCGCGCGGGCGCTAGCCCGGCGGCGCGAGACCGTTCTCCGCGAGCCAGGCGTCGAGCTTCTCGACCTCGCCGGGGATCTCCGAGAAGGCCGCGCGCTCCGCCATGATCATCGCCTTCGCAGCCGGGCGGTCGCGGCCCGCGAGCCACATCGCCTGGCCGAGGCGGAGGCGGGCCTCGGCGGCGAGGAGCGGGCTCAGGCCCTCGCGCGAGCGGATCTCGACCGCGCGGCGAGCGAGGTCGATGGCCTCCTCGGGGCGCCCCGCGAGGGTCAGGGCCGTGACCTCCTCGATCAGCGCGAAGGCGACGTCCGGGTGGTCTCCTCCCGAGGTCCCCTCGTAGATCGCCCGGGCCTCGGCGGCGATCCGCGCGGCCTCCGCGAGCTCGCCGCGCTGGCGGGCGACGCTCGCCTGGTCGAGGAGGTTGGTCGCCACCGCCGGGTGCTCGCGCCCGTGGGCCGCGACGAGGATCGCCTCCGCCTCCTTCATCGCCGCCATCGCGCCGTCGAGGTCGCCGAGCTTGGCCTGGGTGTAGGCGAGGTTGTCCAGGGTCGCGGCGACGGCCGGGTGGTGCTCGCCGAGCTGCTCGCGGCGGATCGCCAGCGCCCGCTCGTAGGCGGTCACGGCCTCGTCGAGCCGGCGGACCTCGTCGAGGGTCGCGCCGAGGTTGTTGAGCGAGTCAGCGATGTCGGGGTGGCTGTCGCCGTAGACCCGCTCGAAGATCGCCAGGGCGTCCGTGAAGGCCTTCGCCGCGTCGTCGAAGCGCTCGAGCTTGTAGTACAGGTCGCCGAGCTGGAACGTCATCTCGTACGCGTACTTCGTGTCCCCGAAGAGCCCGAGGTAGTCCTCGTACATCGTGCGCGCGTAGCCGTAGGTCTCGTCGTTCCTCGTCTTCTTCGCCTCGCGGTTCCAGATCTGGGCGAGGCGCCGCATGGTCGTCTCCGCGAGCACGCGCGCCTCCTCGAGGTGCTCCTTGGCCTTCTCGTCGGCGCCGGCCTTGGCCTGCGTCTCGCGGTACAGCTCGACGAGCTTGCGGGTCTCGTTGATGACCTTCTTCTTGTCGCCGCCGCGGGCGGTGAGGTCGACCACCCGGCCCTGGTAGAACGGGTTCTTGGTGTACCCGGACCGCCCGCCGATCAGCTGGCGGTACAGCGCGGCCGACTCGCTGAAGTAGCCCTCGTCGAACCACAGGCCCGCGAGCTGCTCGAGCAGCGTCAGGCACTTCTCGCTCTTGCAGTCGTCCTCGCCGAGGAGGTCCGCGAAGACGAACTTGGCGCGCTTGTCGTCGCCCACGTGCGAGTAGGTCCGCACGAAGTCCTTCTGCGCCTCGCGCCCGAGCGCGATCTTGTTCTCGCCGGAGAGCTCCTCGGCGAGCTCGGAGTAGAAGACCGTCGCCTTGAACTTGCGCAAGGCTTCCTGCCACTCCGACATGTTGTAGTAGCACCAGGCCTGCTTGTAGAGCGCGAAGCCGTA
>JAGQIT010000763.1:0-3422 GCA_020431135.1 Myxococcales bacterium
CGGGCCGCGGCCTCCTCGACCTCGGCCGCCTGCAGCGCGCCGAGGGCGACGTCGACGCGGCGCGCTGCGCCTATCAGCTCTACCTCGACCGCTACCCGAAGGGGGCGCTGGTCGCCGAGGTCGAGCGGGCCCTGGCGCGCCTCGGCGACGGCCCGCAGTGCCGCGGGCTCCGGCCGCGGCGCTGAGCCGAGGACGCCCAGCGGAGGCCGCGGTTCATCCAGCCGCGGCCTTCGCCGTTCTCAGAGAGCGGGCGCGTTGAGAGCTCTGCCCAATGGGACATGTGCGGCCGGTGACGCCGTGAGGACGCGACGGTGAGGGCGCGCTCGAGGAGTTCGAGGGGCTGCTAGTCGCCGTCGCCGCCCTCGCGCTCGAGCTCCTTGATCCGCTGGCGGACGTCGCGGTCGGGGATCACCCGCACGCGCATCCCCTCCTGCTGGAGGAACTTGCGGATCTGCTTCTCGGTCAGCGACTCTGCCCGCTTGGCGAGCACCACCAGCGAGTCGACGAGGGTCGTCGTGCTCGTGCCGAGGCCGGTGAGCGCCGCCGAGGCCTCGCGGAGGTTGTGCACCGCGACCTTGCCGTCGCCGAGCATGTCGTCGAGGTCGGCGAAGCGCTGGTCGCTGAGGTTGCGGTCGAGGGTGTCGACGATCCGCTCGGTCTTCTCGGCGATCCGGTCGAGGCGGGCGAGGGTCTTCTTGCCGTCGCGGGAGATCGCCTCGAGGTTGCCGATGGCCCGGCTGAGCCGCGGGTCGCTGAGGTTGCGCTTGCTGGCGAGGACGATCTCGCGGATGTCCTCGCGGTTTTCCTCGAGGATCGCCCGACCGGCCGCCGCGGCGCCGCGCGACTCGTCGATCAGGCCGCCGAGGTTGGAGACGACCTCGCCGACGGCCTGGGTGCGGCCGCTGTCGCCGGCGTCGCTGCCGTCTGCGGCCTCGCTCGCGCCGCTGGGCGCCTCGGTGTCAAAGGTCGAGGTCAGGCCGTCGAGGCGCTTGAGGAGCTTGACGACGAGCGGATAGACGTCCTCCTCGCTCTGGAGGATCGGCGCGAGGCCCTCGAGGGCGTCGCCGACGTCGACCATCTCGCGGGTGCAGAGGATCTCCGAGCCCGGGGCGATCGGGTCGCCGGCGGCCGAGGTGCCCTGGTCGAGGTGGAGGTACTTCTCGCCGAGCAGGCTCTTCGGGCGCGGCTTCGCGCAGTCCGCCGCGTAGAGCTGGATCGCGCGGTCGATGGCGATCTCGAGGACGGCGCGGTTGTCCTCGAGGCGGATCGACTTGACGCGGCCGACCTCGACCCCGGCGATCCGCACCGAATTCCCCACGACGAGGCCGCCGGCGTCCTTGAGGCGGACCGTGTAGCCGCTCGTGTTGCCCGAGAAGACGCCGAGCTGGCCGGCGAGGCCGAGGAAGAGGCCGGCGCAGACCAGGACGAAGACGGCGAGGGCGATGACGTTGCGGCGCATGCAGGAGGCGGGCGCTCGAGCGAGCTCTTCGTCGCTGAGTATGTTGTGTTTACTACAGGTTGGGCGTCGCGGGACAGCTCATTGGGGGCCGCAGGCCGCAGGTCGTATCCTTGACCCTGCAACCTCCCGACGCCCGCATACGGACGCGCGTTCGCGGGCCCGCTAGACGACCTGGATCGGGCCCTCGGTCGAGCGCTCGAAGAACTGGCGCAGGGCCGGGTGGTCCGACCCCAAGACCTGCTCGCGCGGGCCGTAGGTGACGAGCTGGCCCTTCGACAGCAGGCCGATGGTGTCGGCGATCTTCGCGGCCTCGGCGGTGTCGTGGGTGATCACGACGAAGGTCATGCCGAGGGTCTGGTGGAGCTCGAGGATCAGCTCGTCGAGGGTCGCGGCCATCACCGGGTCGAGGCCGGAGGAGGGCTCGTCGCAGAGGACGATGTCGGGCTCGAGGGCGATCGCCCGGGCGAAGGCGACGCGCTTGCGCATGCCGCCGCTGAGCTCCGACGGGAATTTCCCGGCGGCGGTCGGCAGGCCGACGCGGGCGAGCTTGTCGGCGACACGGGCCTTGATCTCCTTGCCGCTGAGATCGGTGTGCATGCGCATCGGGAAGGCGACGTTCTCGCCGACGGTCATGTCGTCGAAGAGCGCGCCGTCCTGAAAGAGCATCCCGAAGCGCCGGCGGATGCGGAAGAGGTGCTTGCGGTCGGCGGGGCGCTCGGGGTCGAGGCGGGCGACGTCCTCGCCGAAGACGAGGACGCGGCCGGCGTCCGGGCGCAGGAGGCCGACGAGGCAGCGCAGGAGCACCGACTTGCCGGTCCCCGAGGGCCCGAGCATCACCATGATCGACTCCTTGCGGACCGTCAGCGACACCTTGTCGAGGACGACGTGGCTGCCGAAGGCCTTGCTCACCCCGTCGAGGACGATCGCGGGCGTGTCATCCGAGGGGGCGGGGTGCTCAGGCATAGAGGATCGCCGAGAGGATCATGTTGAGGACGATGCAGAGGACCGCCGAGTGGACGATCGCGCGGTTCGTGGCGATGCCGACGCCCTCTGCGCCGTCGCGCTTCGCCGAGCGGTAGCCATGGTAGCAGGCGACGATCGCCACCAGCCAACCGAAGGCGACGCCCTTGAAGACGCCGGCGAGGAGATCGGAGAGGCCGACGATCCCCTTGAGCTGGGCGACGAAGTTGCCCGGGTTGACGCCGAGCTGGTGGACCGCCGCGAGGTAGGAGCTGGCGAGGCCGACGACGTCGGCGTAGGCGCACAGCAGCGGCATCGCCAGGGTCACCGCCCACAGCCGCGGCGCCACCAGGTAGCGCATCGGGTCGATGCCCATCACCTCGAGGGCCTCGACCTGCTCGGAGATCTGCATGTTGGCGAGGCTCGCGGCCAGGTTGGCGCCGATCCGCGCGCCGCAGATGATCGCCGCCATGATCGGGTAGAGCTCGCGGATCCCGCCGATGCCGCAGAAGAGCCCGAGGAACTCCTGGCCGCCGAAGCGGACGAAGGCGGCGTAGCCCTGGACCGCGAGGCTGAGGCCGGCGAAGAAGATCAGCAGGGTGAGGAGGCCGAGGCTGCCGACGCCGGCGTCGACCATGTGGCGGACGAATTGATCGAAGGGCGGGATCTTCGTGAATTGGGCCGCGAGGGCGTGGCGGATGAACCAGAAGAAGCTCACCGGCGCCTCCTCGATCGGGCGCCTGGCCGCTGCGCGGTGCTTTGCGGGGCGAGGTTCACGGCGGCCACAGGGGAGCGGAGGAGCGGGAGCGGATCAGAGGCCTAGCTCGAGCAGCACCAGGCTGACGAGGTAGTCGGCGACGAGGATCAGGATGATCGTGTAGACGACGGTGCTGTTGGCCGCGCGGCCGACCCCGGCGGCGCCGCCCGTCGTCCGCAGCCCGGTGAAGCCGGCGATCAGCCCGACCGCGCCGCCGAAGAAGGTGCACTTGCCGAGGCCGACCCA
>JAGQIT010000763.1:3483-4119 GCA_020431135.1 Myxococcales bacterium
GGGACCGCGAAGAACCACCCGCTGATGAGGCCGAGCGCCGTCGTGAGGATGTTGAGGAGCGGCGTGATGAAGAGGCAGGCGAGGAAGCCGGGGACGACGACGTAGCGGATCGGGTCGACCGACATCACCGCGAGGGCGTCGATCTGGCCGCGGACCTTCATCGTCCCGATCCGCGCGGCGATCGACGAGCCGGCCTGGGCGGCGACCATCACCGAGGCGAGCGCCGGGCTGTACTGGCGGAAGATCGCCGGCGCCAGCATCGACGAGAGGATCCCCTCGGCGCCGAACATGCGGAAGACCGAGACCCCCTGGAGGGAGATGACGGCGCCGACCGGGGCGACCGCGAGGCCGACCGGGATCAGGCAGCGGCGCATCAGGACGTCGGCCATGCGCACGGTCTCGGCGGTGTAGCGCGGGCCGAGGATGAGGCAGCGGATCACCTCGACGGCGAAGCCGAGGATCTCGGCGAAGAGCGCGAACAGGCGCCGGAGGGCGCCCGTCATCCACCCGCCTCGGCGCCGAGGAGGGGGAGCTGCGGGCGCGCGCCCTCGTGCTCGAGGAGCCAGCGCTTGATCGGGATCCCGCCGGCGAAGCCCGTGAGGCGGCCGTCGGCGCCGATGACCCGGTGGCAGGGGA
>JAGQIT010000764.1 GCA_020431135.1 Myxococcales bacterium
ATCGCCGGCGCCGGCGCGCCGCTCCACGCCGCCGAGGCGATCTTCACGGCCGTCAGCGCGGTCTGTGTCACCGGCCTCTCGGTCATCGACATCCACCAGCTAAGCGCCGCCGGTCAGGGGATCCTGCTGCTCCTCATCCAGCTCGGCGGCCTCGGGATCATGACCTTCTCGACGGTCATCTTCAGCGTCCTCGGCCAGCGCGTCAGCCTGCGCCACGAGGGCGCCGTCTCGGATCTCCTCAGCGGCCACGACCGCGGGGCGCTCTTCGCCGCCGCGCGCCGGCTGCTCCTCCTCACCGCGGTCGCCGAGGGGCTCGGCGCCCTCGCCCTCTTCGTCGGCTTCGCCGCCGCCGGCGACCCCATCGGCGTCGCCGCCTGGCGCGGGCTCTTCACCGCAATCTCGGCCTTCTGCAACGCCGGCTTCGCCCTCCAGAGCGACAGCCTCGTCGGCTACCAGGGCGCGCCGTGGATCCTCCACACGATCGCGGCGCTCATCGTCGCCGGCGGCGTCGCCCCGCTCGTGACGCTCCTCCTCCCCGGCGGACGCGCGCGTCGGAGGCGGCGGCGGCCCTCGCTGCAGACGCGCCTCGTCGTCATCGTCAGCGCCGTCCTCCTCGTCCTCGGCGCGGCGCTCTTCGCCGCCTTCGAGTGGGACGGCGCCCTCGCCGGGCTCGCCGTCGACGACCGCCTGCACAACGCGTGGTTCCAATCCGTCACCCTGCGGACCGCCGGCTTCAACTCCGTCGCCCTCGAGGAGGTCCGCCCCGCGACCCTGACGATGATGCTCCTGTGGATGACGATCGGCGGCGCCCCGGGCGGGACCGCCGGCGGCGTCAAGGTGACGACCGTCGCCGTGATCGGCCTCGTCGTCGTCAACGCCGTGCGCGGGCGCTGGGGCGCCGAGGCCTTCGGCCGCCGCCTGTCGCCGCCGACGATCTACAAGGCGCTGGTGATCACCGTGATCGCCGGCCTCGGGATCATCACCGCCGCCCTCTGCCTCCTCCTCACCCAGTCGATGCCGACCGGGGTCGCCGTCTTCGAGGTCGTCTCGGCGCTCGGCACCGTCGGCCTGACGATCGGCGGGACCCCGGCCCTCGACAACGTCGGCAAGGCGGTGATCATCGCCTGCATGTTCGTCGGCCGCGTCGGCCTGCTGACGATCCTGATGCTCCTCCAGCGCCCAGGGCCGGACCCCGCCCTCGCGCGGCCGCCGGAGGACGTCGACATCGGATAGCCCCCAGGAGCGCCTATGAGCCGCAAGTTCACCCAAGCTATCGTCATCGGCCTCGGCCAATTCGGCACCGCCCTCGCCCGCGCCCTCGCCGAGCGCGACGTAGAGGTCCTCGCGGTCGACGTCCTCGAGGAGCGCGTCCGCGCCGTCGCCCCGGACGTCACCGAGGCCGTCTGCTTCGACGCCACCGACACCGAGGCGCTCGCCAGGATCAGCCCGGAGCGCCGCGACCTCGCGATCTGTGCGATCGGCGACGAGGCCCGCGACGCGACGATCCTGTGCACGGCGCTGCTGCGCCAGCTCGGCGCGCCGCGGGTGATCGCGCGGGCCAACGACGAGCTCCTCGCCCGGATCCTCCGCCTCGTCGGCGCCCA
>JAGQIT010000765.1 GCA_020431135.1 Myxococcales bacterium
CTCCGGGCGGATCGCCCTCACCGAGATCGAGCAGACGTTCTACAACGAGGCGCCGCTCGTTCTCGAGGGGACATACCGCTTCCCGATCCCCGCCGACGCGACGATCTCCGGGCTCTCGCTCCTCGTCGGCAACAAGTGGGAGGACGCGGCGATGCTCGAGAAGGAGCGCGCGCGCGCGATCTTCAAGGAGATCGTCGAGGCGACGGTGCCCCGCGATCCGGCGCTCCTCGAGTGGGAGCAGGGCAACATCTTCAAGCTCAAGATCTTCCCGATCCCCGGGCGCGGCGCGCGGAAGATCCGCCTGCGCTACACCCAGGTGCTGCCGGCGGTCGGCGACAACCTGCGCTACCGCTACCCGCTGAGCGGCGCGAGCTCCGGGGCGAGCGGCACGGCGATCGGCAGCTTCGCCTTCAACATCGACGTCGACCGCGAGGAGCTCCCCGCCGACGCGATGGAGTCGCTGCGCACGCCGATGGCGACGCTCGAGCGCCGCGACCTCGGCGATCGGATCAACCTGTCGACGACGCAGCGCGACTTCCGTCCGGTCCACGACCTCGGCGTCGACATCCCGCTGCCGGCCGCCGAGAAGCGGATGCACGCCGAGACCCACCTCGACAAGGACGGCCAGGCCTACTTCATGGTCGCGGTCGAGCCGAACCTGCCCATGAAGGCAGACACGCGGCCGACCCGCTACGCCTTCGTTCTCGACCGCTCGCACTCGACGACGCCGGAGCTGTGGACCGTCGCGCGGGCGATGGTCGGGGCGATGACAGAGGCGCTCGGCGAGAACGACCAGTTCACCGTGCTCGCCTGCGACACGGCCTGCGACGCGCTCCCGGGCGGGATCCTCTCGCCGAGCGCCGCCAGCCTCGCGTCGATCGACACCTTCCTCGAGGGACAGACCCTCGCCGGGGCGAGCGACGTCGGCGGGATGATGCGCGCCGCCGCCGAGCACCTGCGGATGGCCAAGGCCCCCGCCGCCGGCGAGCAGGTGATCGTCTACCTCGGCGACGGCAACGTCAGCGCCGGCGAGCTCGCGCCCGACGAGCTCCTGCGCCACCTCAAGCCGAAGCTCGAGGGGATCCGCGTGCAGTCGGTGGCCCTCGGCGCGCGCTCGGATCTCCTGCTCCTCGGCGCCCTCGCCGAGGAGACCGGCGGCGACCTAGTCCAGGCCGACGCCAAGGACGACCTGCGCGACCTCGTCCGCGAGCTCCGCCTGCGCGCCGCCGTCCCCGTCGCCCGCGACGTCGAGCTCGAGCTCCCGCAGGGCATGGTCTACGTCCACCCGTCGAAGGTCGGCTCGCTCCGCGCCGGCGACCCGCTGGTGCTGGTCGGCAAGCTCTCGGGGCCGGTCGACGGCGAGCTCAAGATCAGGGCGAAGGGCCCCGACGGGGCGGCGATCGCCGACACCTTCGCGGTCAAGCTCGCGGCCGACCGTGCCGACACCCAGGGCCGGCACACGCACCTGCCGCGGACCTGGGCCGCCGAGGAGATCGAGGATCTCACCGCTCACCAGGGGTTCTCGGCGAAGCGGACGATCATCGAGCTGTCGAAGCGCTACACCGTGCTGTCGCGGTACACGGCGCTCCTCGTCCTCGAGAACGACGCGATGTACCGCGAGTTCAACGTCGTCCGCAACGCCGGCCAGACCGACGAGTGGCGCGGCAAGCTCGGCAAGGCCGCGGGCGCGTCGGCGGACGCGAGCGTGAGCGCGACGGCCCCGCCCGCGATCGCCACCGAGACCGCCGAGGCGACCGCCGCGGCGCCGCTCGGCCAGGCCTCCGCCGCCAAGGAGTCCAAGCCCGACACGAAGAGCGCCCCGGCGCGCGAGGACTCCAAGGCCGAGAAGCGCGAGGAGCAGGCCGGCGGCCTCCTCAAGGACCTCAACCGCGGCGACGACTGGGACGGCGAGGAGGCGATGGCCGAGGCCGAGCCGATGCCGGAGGACGAGCCGGTCGACCTCGGCGACGACGAGGACGCCGGACCCGCGCCGACGGAGACGAAGAAGAAGGCGAAGCCGAAGAAGTCGAGCGCGTCGAAGTCGAAGATGCCGCCGGCGTCGCGGCCGAAGCCGAGCGCGGACATCATGCTCGAGGATCCCTTCGACGGCGGCCCGAGCGGCGGCATCGGCTACGGCTCGGGCGCTGGCGGCGGCTACGGCCGCGGCAAGATCGCCCGGCGCCCGCGCCTGCAGATCCGCGATCAGGTCGCGCCCACCGCGAGCACGCTGCGCAAGATCGACGACCTCCGGGCCCGCCGCGACGCCGACCCGACGAGCCGCAAGGCCCACCGCCGCCTGGTCCAGACCGCGATCTACTACGGCGTCCCCGAGGCCTTCGACTACGCCCGCGCCTGGGCCGAGGCCGACCCCGATCACGCGCCGGCGCTCCTCGCCGTCGCCGACCTCCTCGCCGCCCGCGGCGAGCCGATCGCCCACCGCGCCTACGGCTCGGCGATCGAGGTCCGGCCCTTCGATCGC
>JAGQIT010000007.1 GCA_020431135.1 Myxococcales bacterium
GAGACTATGTCGGCGCCCGCGCCTTCGCGCGCGAGGCGGCGGAGCACCGCCTGGCTGCTGTGCGCCTTCACCGCGTAGCAGATGAGCGACGGCCGCCCGGCCAGCGCGTCGCGCAGGCCGCGGTACTGCGACTCGATGTAGCGGGCGCCGTAGACGTAGCAAGGGGTGTCGACGGCGTCGGCGATCGCCGCGAGGTCGACCCCTTCGACGTGGAGTCGATCGTCGACGAGGCGGACGCCGAAGCGCTCGGGGTTGGCGCGGAGGAGGCGGTCGTCGGCGTGATCGGGAGGAGCGGCGATGGACACGACGCCGACGTGCCACGCATCGAACGCGCGTGTCAACGCGCCGTCGCGCCTTTGCCCGGCCCGCCGCCAGCTTTGCCGCCCCCTCGCCCTCTGCTACGATCGCCTTGTCATCTCAGGCACCGGCAACAGGAGGTGTGATGCTACAGACGAACACTCGAAGCACGATCTGCCAACCCCCCCGACGAGCCAGGTGCCGAGGAGGTGTGTCGTAGCCCAGGGGCGCTGAGCTGGGCCCGCCTCGCGGCCCAGCCCACACCGCTGCGGCACCACCGTCCGGGACCACATTCAGACATCTACGGGTGCCACGCGCACCCCGGCGATCCCCCCGAGGTCGATCGCCAGCGCGGGGGAGCGACGCTCCCCAAGAGGGCCCAGGTCGGGGCCTCGAAGCCGACCACACGCCACACGTTGTGGCACCCCGGCCGCGAATGATCGCGACCGCGTTCGAATAAACAACTGACGGGCTGAGCCCGCAGACCGGAACCGGCACAGCGCCCGAGATGACCCCACGGCGGGGGGTGACACCCATCCCCCGCCGTGCTTCGCTCATCCGGGCGCAGCGGCGGCGGGTTCTTCTTGGTTCCTCGCCTGTGTTCGCGCCGCGAGCGGCCCTCCTGGCCCTCACATCGGCCGCGCGAGCGCGGGCCCGTCGGGCGCGCGGACCCCTACTCGTTGCTGCCGACGACGTAGATCCCGTGGAGGAAGAAGGCGCCGCCGATCCGGCCGACGTTGGTCGGCGCCGCCGGCAGCGTCATCGGCGGGTACGTCGCGACGGGCGCGCTGTAGATGAAGTCATAGCACTTGCCGACGTCCGAGACGTGCGCCGAGCCGCCGCGGGCGCTCGACAAGCCCGCCGCGTAGGCCTCCATCTGCGTGCCGTTGGCGAGGCCGTCGCAGCCGCTGATGTCGGGGTTGACCCACAGCTCGTCGCCGACGACGTCGATCCAGAAGGCGCGGACCAGCGCCGGGTCCGGCGCGTCGGCGGTCTGCCAGTCCTCGTTGCCGTCGCAGCACGGCATGTCCCCGTTGTACTTCGGGGCGAGCCCCTGCGGCTCGAAGTCGTCGTAGATCCACACGCGGTCGGCGGAGAGCAGGGTGATCCCCTCCTTGGCCGACGGCACCCCGTTTCCGACGAGGCCTAGGTTCACCGAGTAGGCGGCGACGAAGGTCACCCCCTCGGCCTCCGGGAAGAGGGCGCTGCGGGGCCCCGAGTTCGTCCACGTGCGCCCGGGGACGTCGAGGATATGGAACGTGTCGTGGGTGAGGACCACGCCGATCGCGGTGGCGTCGGCCCCGAAGGCGGCCTCAACAGCCGAGCTCGGCGCGTGATCGGGGTTGGCGATCGCGTCCCAGCGGACCTCCACCCAGGCGCCCGCGCCGGCCGGCAGCGCCCACAGGCCGCACGCGTCCTCCCCCTCGCATACCCAGTCCGACCACGTGCAGTCGTCTTGGCACTTGCGCAGCTCGAACCCGCAGCCGCAGACCTCGCCCTCCTCGCTCGTCCCCGGGACGCACTCGCCGGTGCAGCTCTCGCCCGTCGTCGTCGGCGCCGCGGTGGTCGTCGAGGACACCCCGGTCGACTCGGTCGCGGTGGTGCTCGAGCTGGTCGCGCCCGTCGTCGTCGGATCGGTCGTGTCGGCGCTGGTCTCCGTCGTCGATGTCGAGGTCGAGGTGCCGGCGCTGCTCTGGCTGTTCGTCGCGCCGACGCCCGAGTCGGCGAAGCAGGCCGTCAGCGCCGCACCGCAGCACGCCGCAAGGAGAACCATCGAGGGGCGCGACCATGACCTGCGCGAGCTCTGCATGACCGCACAATAGCGGCGGCTCCTCGAGATTTCACGGCGACCCTGCGCCGACGCGCGCCGGTGAGCGCCCGTGCTCTCCGGCCGCCGCCGCCCTACATCGACGCGAGCGCGGGCGCCTGCTCGGCGCGCAGGTGCCCGGCCTCGAGGAGCCAGCGCAGGGTGTCGCGGAGCACGACCTCCGCCGGGCGAAAGCGCAGGCCGAGCTCCTCACGCGCCCGCCGGTTGTCGGCGAACCAGTAGAGCGTCGCGTAGTCGAGCACCTCGGGGAGCATCGGCGTCGGCAGACCCAGACGATCGAGGAGGCGGACGCCGCGGCGCAGGAGGCCGCGCGGCAGCCTGACCACCGGCTTGCGCTGCCCGGCGACGCGCAGCGTCAGGCGGATGAGCTCCGGGACGCTGAGGTTGTCGCCGCCGAGGATGTAGCGCTCGCCGCTGCGCCCGCGCTCGAGGGCCGCGGCGATCCCCGCGGCGACGTCGTCGACGTGGACGACGCTCGTCCCCCCGGCGCAGGCGAGCGCCGGCCAGCTGCGCAGCGGCTCGAGGAGGTTTTGCGCCGTGACGAGCCCGTCGTCGCCCGGCCCGTAGGTCTCGGCCGGGTTGACGATGACGACCTCGAGAAGGCCCCGCGCGGCGACCTCGCGCGCGTGCTCCTCTGACCGGACCTTGGCCTCCGCGTAGCGCAGGCCGCGACCCGTGAGGGTGAAGGCGGCGCTCTCGTCGAAGGGCCGCGGCTGCGGCGAGCCGTTGACGGCGGCGAGCGAGGAGACGTGGACCGCCCGGCGCAGGCCGACCTCCTCGGCGATCTCGAGGACGTTGCGCGTGCCAGCGTCGATCACCGGGCCGAGCTCGGGCGAGCGGTGGTCGTCCCAGCCGCTGATCGCCGCGAGATGGATGACCGCGTCGCAGCCGGCCATCGCCGCGGCGAGCGAGCCGCGGTCGCGCACGTCGCCGAGCGCCCGCTCCCACGCGAGCCCGGCGATCCTCCGGGTGTCGCTGGTCGCGCGGACGAGGCAGCGCAGCGCGTGCCCCTGCCCGGCGAGGAGCGCGGTCAGGCGCGCGCCGATGAAGCCGTGGCCGCCCGTCAGCAGGATCCTCATCGCCCTACCCTATCGTCGCTCGTCACCGACGGCCCCCGACGTCGGCGCGACGTCACCGAGCGCGAGCACGCCAGCGCCTTGCATGCTGGCGTCGCGCCGCGTCGCCGCGCGAGTCCGTGACTTCGCCGAACGCTCGACGACAGACGGGCGCCGCGTCGCCAACACTCGGAGGAGGATCCCACGCGCCGCTAGGACTCGCGCTGGCCGAGGTTGGCGTGGATCACCGCGCCGTTGATCGCCGGGGTCGCGGCCGCGAAGGCGACGACGTCGGCGATCTCCTTCGGGTCGAGGAGGCGCCCGAAGGACACCATCTTCAGGACCGCGTCGCGCAGCGCCGGGTCGGCGTCGAGAACCGGGCGGAGCATCTCCGTGTCCGTGAACCCCGGGCAGACGCAGGCCGTGTGGATCCCGGCGCCGAAGAGGTCCTGCGTCGTCGAGCGCATGAGGCCGACGATCGCGTGCTTGCTCGCCACGTAGGTCGCCCGCCCCGGCACCGCCTTCTCCGACAACGTCGAGCCGATGTAGATGATCGACGATCCCGCGGCCATGCGCGGGCGGAGGCCGGCGGTGAGGAGCATCGGCGCGACCAGGTTGATCCGCAGGGCGCGCTCGACCTCGTCGGCGTCGAGGTCGACGACCGAGTCCTGGGGCATCACCGCGGCGTTGTGGACGAGGTGGAGCTCGACGGGCTCGGCGAGCTCGCCCTTGAGGCGCTCGATCAGCGCCGTGATCGCCGAGATGTCGCTGAGGTCAGCCTCGACGGCGATCGCGCCGGCGACAGGACAGGGGCGGCGGGCGAGGCCGTAGACCTGGGCGCCGTCGGCGACGAAGCGGGCGGCGATCGCCGCGCCGATGCCGACGCTGGCGCCGGTGATCACGGCGACGCGCCGGGGCGCGCCGCCGCCTTGGGTGCTCTGGCTGGCGTTCACTGGGCTCTCCTCCACTCGTAGGACGCGTACTGACCGGGGCCCGAGGCGACCTTCACGACCAGCGCCTCGACGTCATCGGTGACGAGGCGGCCGCCGTCGACGAGGTCGTGCGCGAACCACCGCGCGAGCTCCTCGATCGTCACGTTGCGGATCGGCAGGATCTTCACGTCGCGGCGCAGGAAGGGGATGACCTCGCCGTTGAAGGTCGCGAAGAGGTGGTCGCCCTCCTCGCGGATCGTCAGGTGCGGCGACTCGCCCGGGAGCAGGAAGTACTCGTTGAGGCCCCGGCAGGCGTCGAAGAGGATCCGCTTGAAGGCGCCGTACTCGCTCATCAGGCCGTCGTCGCCGACGATCCCGGTGATCGCGACGTAGACCGTGAAGTTGTGGCCGTGGAGGCGCTCGCGCTCGGTCGGGCTGAGGATCGTGAAGTGCCCGGCCGAGAACTTCATCTCCTCCTTGAAGAGCTCGATGGTCGTGCGCTGCGCGGTCATCTCGGTCGCCTCGTCCGCGTCGGACTATACGTCAATCGCCGGCGGCCGGCGAAGCGGTCGGCGGCGGCAGGCGCATGAAGCGGGCGAGGCGGTCGGCGCCGATGTAGAACGGGATCGTGTCGAGGCCGGCGGCGACCGCCTTGAACACGTAGCCGGTGGCGATGAAGGCGGCGAGCTGCGGCGCCAGCGGGGCGGCCTCGTCGACCGGCAGCGCGCCGGCGTAGTAGTGGGTGATCAGGATGACCGCGGTCGTGTCGACGAGCTGGCTGACCAGCGTCGAGCCGTTGTTGCGCAGCCACAGGTGCCGGCCCTTGGTCAGCCGCTTCCAGAAGTGGAAGACGTGGACGTCGACGAGCTGGGCCGCGAGGTAGGCGAACATCGACGCGGCGACGGCCCCGAAGGCGAGGCGGCGGACGTCGAAGAACACCCCCTCCTGGACGCCGCCGGGCTCGAAGCCGGGCCAGACGCCGCCGAGCCAGAGGATCGCCATCACCCAGAGGTTGAGGAGGAGGCCGA
The DNA here is from genome assembly GCA_020431135.1 of Myxococcales bacterium. GTDB lineage: Bacteria > Myxococcota_A > Polyangia > Nannocystales > Nannocystaceae > JADJRG01. The sequence goes on from JAGQIT010000007.1 coordinate 5,141, forward strand.
CCCAGACGACCGCGCTCGCCCGCCGGCGGCCGTAGAGCTCGGAGATGAAGTCCGTGCACAGGAAGGTCAGCGGGTACGGGAGCACGCCGACGGCGATCCCGAGGCGGTAGGGCCAGTCCTCGGCGCCGTCGATGAAGAAGGCGGCGTCGAGGAAGCGGGTGATCCCGAGGATGTTGAGCATCGCCAGCGAGCCGAGGAAGAGCCCGGCGAGGACCAAAAACACCCCCTCGCGCCGGCGATAGAGGGTCGCCTCGTCGAGCGCGCCCAGGCCCTCGTAGGTCCACTGCTGCGACGGCAGGACGTGGAGATCCTCGCCTGCGCGCGCCTGCGCTGGCGCGTCACCTCCGGCGGCCGCGCTCATCGCCCCGCGCCCCCGGGTCGGCCCCGCGCCTGCGCGAGCCAGCGACTCGAGCCTCGTCGCGCCACCCTGCGAACCCTGCAGCGCCCCCGAACGGCCGCCACCAACGGGCGCGCGCCCGACCGTCGCCGCGGGCTAGCCGTCGACGAGGGGGCGCGCGTGAGCCTCTTGGAGCTGGCCACGGCCTCCTAGTCGAGGAGGTGCCCGCACTTCTCGCGCTTGGTCGCGAGGTAGCGCTCGTTGTGCTCGCCGGGGTCGCTCTGGATCGCGACGCGCTCGGCGACCGGGACCCCGTGCTGCTGGAGGCCGGCGATCTTCTCGAGGTTGTTGGTGTGGAGGGCGACCGAGCCGACCCCCAGCGCCCGGAGCATCGCCGCGGCGGTGCCGTAGTCGCGCAGGTCGCTGTCGAAGCCGAGGTGGAGGTTGGCCTCGACGGTGTCGAGCCCCTGCTCCTGCAGCGCGTAGGCCCGGACCTTGTGGGCGATGCCGATCCCTCGGCCCTCCTGGCGCATGTAGAGGATGATCGCGACGTCGGCGTCGGCGAAGCGCTCGAGGGCGAGCTCGAGCTGGTCGCGGCAGTCGCAGCGCTTCGAGCCGAAGACGTCGCCGGTCAGGCACTCCGAGTGGACGCGGGTCGGCACCGCGTCGACGCCGGCGACGTCGCCGCGGACGATCGCGACGTCGTCGAGGGTGCGGCCGCGCTCGTCGGTGAACGAGACGATCGTGAACTCGCCGTGGCGGCTTGGGAGCTTGGCGCGGGCGAAGACGTCGACGGAGCGCACCGGACGGGGGCGGGCGGCGCCGAGGCTGTGCGGCAGTGGCATGGGCGGCTCCTTCGAGAGCGAAACTGTGCCGCGGCTCCTGAGGGCCGCGGGCCGGCGGCTAGAAGCCGCGAGAGGCGTCGACGATCTGCTGATAGAGGCGGTTGGCCGAGCGAATCCCCTCTTCCATGGCGTCGACGACGAGGTTGAGGAGCTGGTCCTGATCGAGGCGGAGAACGTCGTAGTAGTTGTGGCGGTCGACCGCGTGGATGAGCCCCGGCCAGTAGTCTTCGCTGACCAGGATGGCATTCATCACGAGCCGCGCAACCCGGCCGCTGATATCCGGCCACGGGAAGATGCGGATGAGCTCGCGGTGGATCTCGGTGGCGAGCTCGACCGGGTGCGCCTTGCGGCACTCCTCGGTGCGGAACCAGTCCGTGAGCTTGCGCATCCGGTAGCTGATCTTGTCCGCCGCCGCGAGGTCGTGGAAGTACATCCGGTGGATCGGGTTGTCCTTCCGGTACTGGACCTGGTCCTTCTTCCCCGCCGGCAGGAGCAGCTGATAGATCTTCTTGAGCCAGTCGAGGCTGAGGAAGATCCTGTCCTCGCGGTGGTCGAGGATGTAGCGGATGCCCTCGCCGACCGCGATGATGTGGTCGTAGGCGGGGATCAGGCTCGACGACGAGATGATCTCAGGGTCGACCGCGGCCTTGATCTCGGCGACGGTCAGGACCGTCCCCTCGAGCGCGAAGTCGTGATAAATCCACGACATCATCAGCTTCTCGTCGAAGCTCTGGCGCTGCTGCGCGTTGAGCATCCCGAGCTTCTCCCAGAGGAGCTCCGAGGCCTCGTGAATCTGGCGGTAGTTCCTGGTCCGCGACTGCATACACGCCTCCCACGGCGCCCGGGTTGGGGGGCGCGAAACTACTGGCTAGCTCGCCTTGGGTCAACATCCAATGCGCTAACCCCTAGTGAACGCAGCGGAAATCGGCAGATCTCGCATCCCCCGAAAAATTGACCAGATCCTCCCCTCCTGGCACTGACGACGGTGGATGTCCGCCGCCTACCACCTGCCGGTGCTGGTCGATGAGGTCTGCGAGGCGCTCGCCCCGGCCCGCGAAGGCACGGTCGTCGACTGCACGCTCGGCGGCGGCGGCCACTCGGAGGCGCTCCTCGAGCGGGTGGGCGCCGCCCGGGTCATCGGCCTCGACCGCGATCCGGCGGCCATCGACTTCGCCAGCCGCCGCCTCGCCGGCTACGGCGACCGCTTCTGCGCAGTACACGCACCCTTCTCGACGGTCACCGCCGTCCTCGCCGGCCTCGGCGTGAGCGCGGTCGCCGCGGTCCTCGCCGACCTCGGCGTCTCCTCGCACCAGCTCGACCGCCGCGAGCGCGGCTTCTCGTTCCAGGGCGACGCGCCGCTCGACATGCGCATGGACACCACGCGCGGGCCGACCGCGGCCGACCTCCTGGCGACCATCGACGCCCGCGCCCTCGCGCGGATCCTCCGCGACTACGGCGAGGAGCCCGACGCCGAGCGCATCGCCAAGGCGATCGTCAGCGCCCGGCCGACGACGACCGCGGCCCTGGCGGCGACCGTCGAGGCGGCGATGAGCGCCCGCCAGCGCCGCCAGATCGGCAAGCGGATCCACCCGGCGACGCGGACCTTCCAGGCGCTGCGGATCCACGTCAACCGCGAGCTCGAGGAGCTCGCCACCTTCCTCGACGAGGCGCCCGAGCTCCTGAGCCTCGGCGGTCGCCTCGCGGTGATCACCTTCCACTCGCTCGAGGATCGCGCGGTCAAGCGGCGCTTCGGCGCCCTCAGCCGCGCCCCCGAGCCGCCGCGCGGCC
>JAGQIT010000766.1 GCA_020431135.1 Myxococcales bacterium
TGGCGCAGCTGCGCGCGGCGAGCCCAGCGATTCACCAAGACCTATCCAATGGGACATAGCCGCAGTTCCCACCGACTTCACGCCATTCGACCGTGCTAGGATTTCACCGATGAAGATGCTCCAATTCGCGCGCCTGTCGCTCGTCTCGTTCACCGTTCTCTTCGCCGGGTGCAAGGGCAAGGACGCCGCCGCGGACAAGGCGGACGCCGCCAAGGAGAGGCTCTCGGAGGTCAAGGAGAAGACCGCGGAGAAGGTCGACGCCGCCAAGGAGGAGATCGCCGCCAAGAAGGAGGGCTTCTACAACTGGGCGAACGAGAAGACCCACGGCGCCCAGTGCAAGGTCATGGACAGCATGATCGGCAAGCACGACGGCGTCTTCGGCCCCGGCACCGCCGACGCGCCGCGCTGGGGGATCCCGGAGTCGAAGCCGGCGAAGGCGAAGGTCCGGCGCTCGTGGTCGAAGCTCGACGACGCCGAGAAGAAGCGGGTCATCGACGGCTTCCTCGCCCTCAAGCAAGTGACCGTCGGCAGCGGCAAGCCGGGCGCGGCGCGGGCCGACTACGACAGCATCTGCGGCCCCGTCGGCCAGCCCGCCTACGAGCGCAACCTCTACGACTACTACGTCGAGGCGCACATGAACGCCTTCCTGTCGATGGGGACGCCGATCGAGGGCCACATGCAGATGTCGCATATGGGCCCGCAGTTCCTCCCCTGGCACCGCTACCTCCTGCTGCGCATCGAGGCAGACATCGCCGAGGTCACCGGCGACCCCGACTTCGCGCTGCCCTACTGGGACTGGGAGGACTGCCACGCGGACAGCGACCCGAAGACCTGCGCGCCGATCTTCGAGCGCGGCTCCCTCGGCACCGGCGGGAGCTGCGACGACAGCCACCGCGAGGTCGAGGGCTACATCACCGACCAGGGCTTCAAGGTCAACATCACGACCCAGGGCAACAACCTCTTCATCCCCGAGGCGATCGTCTGCAACCAGCCGCGCGTGCTCCACCGCCAGGTCGGCTGCGCCGACCTCGTCCCCGGGGCGCCGACGCGCGCGGACATCGAGGCCATGTTCACGCGCACGACCTACGACGCGGCGCCCTATGATCACTGTAAGACCGAGGAGGACGTGTCGTTTCGCCAGTACCTCGAGGGCTACGACAACGACACCACCGAGATGACCTGCGTCGCCGTCGGCTGCCACATGCACAGCGCCGGGCACATCTTCACGGGCGCCGACATGTACGAGTCGTCGGGCAGCCCGAACGATCCGATCTTCTTCCTCCACCACGCCCAGGTCGATCGCCTGTGGGCCGCGTGGCAGGCGGCCAACGTCGCCAAGGGCGGCGACGCGGCGGTCGACGCCGGCAACCCGGGCTACCCCGAGACCCACCGCGGCTCGCTCTTCGTCTGGCCCGAGGTAACGGCCTCCGAGCTCTTCGACCACGCCGCCCTCGGCTACACCTACGACGACCTGCCGGCGCCGCGGTAGGGGCGAGCGCCGTCAATCGCAGGCGAACTCGCTGTAGTAGTCGGCGCAGAAGACCGCGTCGAAGGTCCCGTGGATGCTCTCGTCGGCGTCCACGGACCTGATCTGCCCGAGGAGCCGAGGCGGGTCCTCCGGATCGTAGGCCTGCCAATTGCCGGCGTAGCTGCAGATCTCGACGATCGCGCCGATGCTGTAGCCGTAGCCGCTGACGTACGTGTCGCCCGGATGATAGTGCACCTGGGCGACATACTCGCCGAGCCAGTCCTTCGGCGCGTCGCCTCCGAGCTCGTAGACCCTCAAGTACGGCACGCTCTCGTCGACGCTCGTCGCGAAGAACCCGAGCTCGGGGCCCGCGTAGCGCTCGCCATCTTCGGTGAAGATCGTCTTGTACCCGAACACCGCCGTGCGATGATCGCGGTGTCCGCTCGGCCCTGGCGCGCGGATCTCGGAGTAGGGCCACGCCGTCGGGCAGCCCTCCGTCGGCCGCCAGTCCGTCGGTCCGACGCCATCCCCCTCGCCCTCGCCGCAGGCGGTCGTGAGCTGGCCGAAGCCGTCCGCGCTGTCGCCGACGCTCGTGGAGCCTGCGGTCTCGGTCCCCTCCGTCGCGCCGCTGTCAGAGTCGCCGGTCGCGGCCTCTGGCCGCTCGACGCAGCCCCCGAGGAGCGCAAGCGCGAGCGCTGCCACGTAGGCGCCTCGCGCTCGCCGCCCGCCGTGACGAGCCCCGCCCCACGGCGACGCGCCGTGCTCGTCTCGCACGCCCATCAAGAGGAGGATCGCACGCCGCAGGAGCGCGCCGGTCCGCACTCCTTGCGCGACGGCGACGGGCCGCGAGGCCATCCCCGACGTCCGTCGCAGAGGCGGCCAGCGCCGATGCTCGCAGCGCCGGGCGACGCAGCAGCCGGCCGCGACACGTCCTGAAGACCCGTCTGACGCGCGCCTCAGTAGTCGCAGTCGGCCGAGCCCTCGGCGTAGCCGTCGTCGTAGCCGTCGTAATAGCCGGTGTCGTAGCCCTGATCGGCGCCGGCCTTGTAGCCGGCGGTGTAGCCGTCGGCGTAGGCCTCGTCGTAGCACGCGTAGTAGGCGGCGTCGTAGCCGTCGATGTAGCCGTAGTCGAAGCCCTCGGCGTAGCCGATCCCGTAGCCGTCGTACTCGCCGTCGAGAACGCCGCGGTCGAAGGCCGCGGGGTAGCCCGCGTCGTAGCCGGCGACGTAGTCGGGGTTGTCCTGCTTGCCCGCCGCGAGGCCCTCGGCGTAGGCGCTGTCGTTGACGTGGTGGTTGAAGCCGCGGCGCTCGCAGAACTCGAGGTCCTCAGGATCGACCTCCTCGCCGCCGCCCGCGGCGTCGCCGGGGCGCCCCGCTCGGAAGCCGCAGCTGCCGCTGCCGTCGTACCAGCCGTCGTCGTAGCCGAGGTCGTAGCCGTCGTTGTAGGCCTCGTCGTAGCCGCGCCGCCAGCCGTCGGACTCGCCGTCCGCGAAGCCGTCGCGGGCCCCGCCCTGGCACGCCGAGAGGTCGACCGAGCCGCTGTAGTGCCCCGACGCGTAGCCCTCCGCGTAGCCGCTCGGGTAGCCGTAGGGGCCGAAGAAGCCGGCGTCGTAGCCCTCACCGTAGCCCTGACTCTCGCCGTCGGCGAAGCCGTCGTCGTAGGTGAGGCGCAGGCCGTCGGCGCGCCCGCGCGCGAACTCAGCCTCGTTGACGTCGAGCGCCCGGGTCTGGCCGTCGAGGTAGGCCGACTCGAGGGGGCCGCCGTCCTCGCAGTTGGGGCCGCAGCCAGCGGGCGCGGCGGCGATGAGGCAGCCCACGAGGAGCGTCCGCAGCCTGTCCTTCCAACCCATGGGTCTACGCTACCAGCTCGACGCGACGAGCCGAAGCGAGAACGCGGGACGCGGTGATCACAACCACCGCCGCGTCACAACTCGATAACAACTCCTCGGTTGACGCGCGTGCGTTCGCCGGGGTTGGGCGGGTTGCGACGACCTACGCGGCCATCGTAGCAGCTCGGCGAGCGCCGGCGCGTGACCGCTGGCACAGGACGCGACCCCGCGGCCAAGACCCGACAACGACAGGAAGCGCGCCGTCGCTGAGCCGGCGCCCCCGATCGAGACCCCCGCTCACGCGCGAGGCAGCTCCCATCACGACCGAGGCGCGTCATCGCTGAGCCGGCGCCCCCGATCGAGACCCCCGCTCACGCGCGAGGGCAGCTCCCATCACAGCCGAGGCGCGCCTCCGCGGAGCCGAGGCGCGCCTCTGCGGATCGACGAACGCTCAGGACCGGCGTCGACCGAGCAGCGCGAGGAGCCCTGCGAGCAGCCAGAGCCCGCCGCTCGCCGGCCGCTCGCCGCTGGCGCAGGCGCAGCCCTCAGCTTCGTCCTCGCCCGCGGTCTCGCCTGCTGTCGCGGTCGCGCCGACCGTCGCGGCGCCGCCCGAGCCGTCCGAGCCCGCGGAGCCCTCTGCGCCCCCCGTGCCGCCGGTGTCCCCGCCCGTGGTCCCGCCGTCGGTGCTCCCTGTGCTGTCTGTGTCGCCGCTGTCGTCCCCGGTCGTCCCCTCGGTGTCGCCGCCGCTGGTGCCCGAGCTCTGGGTGCCGACGTGGATCGTGACCTCGTCGGCGCCGATGTTGCGGTCGTGATCGATCGCCTGGACGCGGATCAGGTACTCCCCCGCCGGCAGGCCGCTGAGCGGCCACGTGTCCTCGAAGAGGTAGGACGGCCGATCCTCGACGAGCTCGCCGTCCTTGTAGATCATGATCTTCCAGCCGACGCCGTCGTGGTTGTCCGTGACCTCGGCCTCGACCTCGACGCTGCCCCCGGCCGCGAGCTCGAGGCCGTCGGGCGGGCTGAGGATCTCGACGACCGGCGCCTCGGTGTCCGGGCTGTTCGCGCCGAAGTAGGCGAGCAGCTCGGCGTGGGTGTCCTGGGCGCCGCCGCCACACCAGATGTCGTGCGTCGGCTTGCAGTTGATCCCGCCGGTCGCGTCGTTGTACTCGACGCAGCCCTGCGCCCACGCCCGCTCGCCGTTGTCGACGTAGGGGTGCATGATGTAGCCGGAGTTCTGCGACTCGTCGATGTGGGCGAGGCCGAAGGCGTGCGCCGCCTCGTGGAGGGCCGTGGTCGCCAACATGTTGGTCTGCGACGGGGAGGCCGCGGCGGTGAACGCCAGGGTCGCGTCGCGCCACCAACGATCGCCGCAGTCGCTGCTGCACGAGACGCCGAGCACGCCGTTTTGCATGCCGATCATCTGCGGCGTCCCGCCCATCATCACCATCGCGTAGGGGAGCTCCGGCGGCGGCTTGTCCTCGTAGGCGATGCGCACGCCGTAGGGCGCGAGCTGGCTCTCGAAGGTCTCGACGATCGCGAGCGCCTGGGCCTCTCCGCCGACGAAGCCCGGGTAGTCGAAGGTCCCGCCCTTGATGCAGGAGGACTCCATGCGCGCGGCGTTAGTGCCGTTGGTCAGCGCGCCGCCGAAGAAGTTGAGGAAGATCGTCGCCCGGTGCGGCGGGTAGCTCCACTCGGCGTTCTGGGCGGCCTGCGGATCCGGGCCGTCGGCGAAGAGCTCCGGCGGACCGATGACGTCGCCGTGCTGCTCCCAGCCCCGCTCGTCGAGGAAGGCCTCGTGGTCAATCTCGCGCGCCGCGGCCTCCTCCTCGCTCAGCTCCGGAGCCGCGAGGACCGGCTTCCCGAAGAGCGTGGGCCCGACCAGCTCGCCCTCGTCGGCGGTCACAGAACCCGAGAAACCTGCAATCCCCACGAAACACGCGAGGATCACGAACGCGGAGGCATGAGGGGCGCTAGCACGCATCATGTCTGGATACTGGCACGCGCCATGGGCCAATTCCAGGCGTCAAAACATTGATACCTCACATATCGAAAGTCTCCGGACTCGGATCGGGCCTCGTTGGCGCTCCGCGGCCGAACGGCGTCTTCGTCTAGGACAGGATGTCGCGGCTGCATATCGCGCACGTGGTCCTCGTCCCGTCGACCGCGCTCATCACGCTGGCGAGCGCGAGGAGCGAGCGGAGGCGGTCGCCCCCGACGCGGCGACGAGGCGATCAGCGGCCGTCGATCTTCGCCAGGCGGTAGCGCATCTCCGCGGCGATCTCCGGATCGTCGCTGGCGGCGTAGTCCCGGAGCAGCGCCAGCGCCTCGTCGCCGCCGATGTCGGCGAGCGCGTGCGAGAACCACTTGGCGAGCACGCCGGTCTCCGAGCAGGTGTAGTCGAGGTGGCCGAAGCCCTGGGCGAGCGCCTGGCGCAGGTAGGGCAGCGCCCGCGGATCGCCGAGGCGCTGGAGCGCGCGGACGCAGCGCTGGTGCTGACCGTGCCCCGGCGTGACGACGAGTCGACCGAGGAGGTCGACGTAGCGCTCGAGGCCGCCCGAGAGGAAGACGAGCTCGATCGCCAGATCTCGGGCGTCCTCATCGCCGCTGGCGAGCGCCGCCTCGACCTCGGCGCGGACGAACCCCGGCGCCCCGACGAGGTCGACCCCGAAGCGACGGACGACCTCGTCGCGGTCGATCGCGGCGACGTCATAGGCCTCGAGGAGCTCGCGCTGCGCTGGCGTCATCGCCCCCTCATACCATCTTCATCGCAACCAAATAGGTGGCCCCGAGGGCTGTATCCGAGCCCCCGGGGCCTGTCTACGCACGAAGCGCAGCTGCCGGTTTCGCCTCACCAACGGCAGGTATCGCCGCATTAGATCTTAGTGCTCGCGACATTCCATTAGTCCAAGCTCCCGTGGAGAGGAAGCTACGGGATTCGAACCCGTATCTCGAGCCGTAGTACGACGAACATAGAGATGGCGAGGCACGGCGGTTTGAGCTTGGGAGAAAAACTTCAGATTTGTGGGGCCGGCAGCCGGCGCGGATACGCCGACTCGCGTCTACCTTGTTTCGCCACCCGGTCGCAGTGTGACCGGGGGAGGAATCGAACCTCCAGTCGCCGTTGATTTGTGCCCCTGTCAGCTTGAGCTTGAGCCTGAGCTTGTCTCCCGAAGGAACTCACTCCTAGGTGCCGAGCAGGTAGTCGAGCACCTCCTTGCCGAGCTGCCTCTTCTCGGTCTCGGTGGCGTTCGCCTGCTCACGCGCGAACTTCACCGCGTTGGAAAGCTTGTCGATGCGCTCGAGGATCGCCTGCTTGCGCGTCGCCGGGATCCCGCCCGAGTACTTCACCGTGTTCCAGTAGCCGACGACGACGTCGTCGGTGATCAGCTGGGTCTGGGCCGGGTGGTGCTCGGTCGCGTCGTAGAGGACGATCGGCCGCTGGACCTTCTTCGTCCGGTGGGTCTGGGTCGGCGGCGTCTTGAAGAGCCCCGAGCTCTGGTCGAGGTCCCAGTCCTCGCCGGGATCGAGCTCGCTCATCTTGGTGATGAAGGTGTGGAGGTCGCTGAGCTGCTTCTCGAGGAAGAGCAGGTAGGTCGCCGGGACGTCGGCGAGGAGCGTCTTGCCGTCGATGACGACGTCGGCCTTGGC
>JAGQIT010000767.1 GCA_020431135.1 Myxococcales bacterium
GATCTCGATCCGGATCTCCTTGTAGTCGCCGAGCACCTTGACCGCGGAGTCGAGCACCGGGCGCGAGCGCTTGCGGATCGCGTCGCTGTTGAACTCGAAGAAGATCCCGCGGATGACCCCGGTGTAGGTCTTGACCTCGGGCGGGAGCTCGTCGGGGCAGCCGTCGGTGTCCTCGAAGCCGTTGCGGTTCTCGGGCTCGTTCGGGCACTTGTCGTCGGGGTCGAGGATGCCGTCGTCGTCGGAGTCGCGCAGCGGGCAGCCGTCGGGCGCGACGCCGGGCTCGTCGGGGCACTGATCGTCGGGGTCGAGGATGCCGTCGCGGTCGCGATCCTCCGGCGGGCAGCCGGTCGGGGCGACGCCCGGGACCGCCGGGCACTGGTCGACCGAGTCGAGGATCGAGTCGCCGTCGGAGTCGCGGTCGGGGCAGCCGTCCGGGGCGATCCCCGGCTCGTCGGGGCACCTGTCGTCGCTGTCGAGGAAGCCGTCGCCGTCGGTGTCGCGCGGCGCCGCCCGCTCGACGACCTCCTTCTTGCGCCCGAGGGTGACGCTGAGGCCGAGGAGCGCCTGGAAGTGGCTGGTGCCGTCGGTCTGCTGGGCCGCCTGCGCGGCGATCAGGTGGCGGGCGTCGAAGCGCAGGGCGAGGTGGCGGTTGATGAAGTACTTCACGCCGACGCCGTAGTGGCCGACCGGGTCGACGTCGTCGCCGGCCACGGACGGGTCGGAGCTCACGCCCATGAGGCCGTAGCCGCCGGCGAAGAAGGGGACGACGCGGTAGAGCGGGAGCTGGAGGACGCCGTGGGCGCGGGCGCCGTAGATGAAGGCGTTGCCGCCGGGCTCGTACTTCGCCGGGACCGCGCTGAACTCGGCCTCGACGCCGAGGAAGGAGAGCGGGAAGTAGGCCGCGCGCACGCCGAGGTCGGGGGAGACCCGGCGCAGCGGCTCCTGCGGCGCGGTCGCGGGGTCGTAGAAGTCGTGGGTCTTGGAGAAGACGAAGGCGCCGCCGAAGACGCCGAGCTCGGCCATGCCCCGCTCCGGGCGGAACCGGCGGATCGCCGGGGTGTCATCGCTGTCGGCGTCGGCCTTGAGCTCGACGCTGGCGTCGGCGCTCGCCTCGGCCGCGGCGGCCGGGCTCGGGAGGGCCGCGCTGACGAGGAGCGCGGCCGTGAGGGAGAGGTGCTTGTTGAGGGTCATGTTCAGCTCCGAAGGTCAAGGTGTGGGGGGCGAGGTGGACGCGGTCAGCGCGGCGCCGCGCGGCGCTCAGGGGAAGAGGACCGGGCACTCCTCCATGCAGCTGTCGATGAGGTCGCAGGTGAGGAAGAAGTCGAGGTCGCTCAGCGGATCGAGGACCTCGCAGACGAGCTGGCACTCGAGCGGGCTCTTGCCGTCCTCGAGGACGCACTCGGCGAGGCAGAGGCAGTCGGTGTCGCCGAGGCACTGGGTGTAGGCGTCGCAGCACTCGGTCTTGAGGCAGAGGGTGCACTCGCTGTCGCCGACGTCGAGCTCGCACATGTCGCCGCTCGTGTCGGAGTCGGTGGCGGTGGCGGAGTCGGTGTCGGAGTCGGTGGCGGTGGCGGAGTCGGAGTCGGTGGCGCTGGCGACCCCCGAGTCGGTCTCGGTGTCCATGCCGGAGTCGGTGCTCGAGTCGGGGTTGCTCGTGTCGCTCGCGGAGTCGGTCGCCGAGGCGCCGCTGGTCGCCGAGTCGCTGGCGCTGCCGCTCATCGAGTCGCTGGCGCTGCCGCTCATCGAATCGCTGGCGCTGGCGCTCGCCGAGTCGGAGCCGGCGCTGGAGTCGGTGGCGGTCGACGCCGAGTCGCTGTCGGTCGCGCTCTGGCCGATGAATTCGTCGCTGTTGCAGGCGGCGAGGAGGAGGTAGGCGCAGGCGATGAAGAGGCTCTTACGGAGGTTCATGGTCAGCTTCTCGATCTCTCGGCCGGTCGCCGAGGTGGGGGGCTTGCTCGCGTGCGGACCCGCGCAGGCGGCCGGTGTGCCGCTGTGGTCGTCCGCGTCGCGCTCTTGCAGAGCAAGCGAGGAACCAGGCCGTTCGGTCAGGTCAAAGACCTGTGATCTCAAGACGATCGCGGCGATCTGCCGGACGGCGCGGAGGGGGCCGCGCCTGGCACGAGCTGGCCGCGGCCAATGGCACGCCGCGGCACGGCCTCGCCGTCCGGCGCGTGTCCGCGCGTGACCGTCGCGAGGTCGGCCTCAGCGACAGAGACATGACCATGTGGACATGTGCTTATCGCGGCGGCGCTCAGCGGGGGGCGTCGTCGCCGTCGCCGGCGCTGGCGCTGCGCAGGAGGCCGAGCTCGTCGAGGAGCGGGGTCAGCAGCGGGCGCTCGGCGAGGCGGGCGGCGCTGAGCTCAGGCGTCGGCGAGTAGGCGATCGCCCGCGCGAGGGTCGCCCGCGCCGCCTCGAGGTCGCCGTCTTCGGCGTAGAGCTCGGCCTGCTGGCTGTAGACGCCGGCGATCGCGAAGAGGAGCCGGTTGGCCGTCGAGTCGCCGGGGCCGACGCTGAGGTTGCCGCGGGCGATCTCGTCGCGGGCCGCGGCGAGGGCGGCGTCGAGGTCCTCGCGGGCACGGCGGAGGTCGCCGAGCTCGCGGTAGATCGCGGCGCGCCGGCTGAGGAGGCTGACCTTCAGCCACTGCTCCGCGGGCCCGCTGATCTCGACGTCGCCGAGCCACGGCGTGCGCTCGAGGAAGAGCTCGCGGGCGAAGCGCTCGTCGGCGTGCTGGAGGAGGGGGATGATCGTGGCGCTGAGGGCCAGGCTCGGGAAGCGGCGGCCGAGGAGCGGCTGGAGGAGCGGCGTCAGCGACGGCGCGGCGACGGCGAAGTGAGGGGCGATCGACTCGAGCGCCTCGTCGTCGAGGTCGGCGAGCGGGGCCAGGGCGGCCTCGGCCTCCTCCCAGCGGCCGCGGCGGATCCAGGCGAGCGCCTGGTAGGCGCGGTCGCGCGGGCTCGGGTCGGGGAGCTGGGCGAAGAGCTCGCTGGCCTCCTCGGCGCGGCCCTCGGCGAGGAGCCAGCGGCCGCGGGCCGCGAGATCGGCGGAGGTCGCCGCGACCGGGCGCAGGCCGACGAGGTCGACGCCATGGACGCGGACGCGGGCGTGCAGGGTCTGCGCCGACGAGCGGGAGAAGGCGCCGAGGTCGAGGACGAGCGCCCCGGAGAGCGCCGTCTCGCGGAGCACGGTGTCGCCGTCGACCGCGTCCTCGGCGGCGAAGGTGCAGCGCTGGGCGCCCTTCGCCGGCGAGTAGGCGAGGGTGATGGTGAGGCGCTCGTGATGATCGGCGGCGACGTCCGGGGCCGCGTGGACGACCTGGCGCGCGCACCAGCGCTCGCGGGCGTAGACGCCCGAGCCGCCGATCGTCTGGACCGCGGCCCGCAGCTCGCGCTCGCCGTCGGGCGTGCGCAGGCCGAGCGAGACGACGCCGCCGAAGAGCAGGCGCTCGATCTCG
>JAGQIT010000768.1:0-2572 GCA_020431135.1 Myxococcales bacterium
TCGTCCCCTTCTACGACCGCACCGGCCTCATCCAGGAGACCCTCGGCACGCTGTCGGCGGCGCTGATCCAGCAGGTGCTGATCACCGTCGCCGTGATCCTGCTGATCCTCCGCCAGCTCCCGAGCTCGCTGCTGGTCTCGCTCGTCCTCCCCCTCGGCGTCCTGACGACCTTCGTGATGATGCGGGTCTTCGGCGTCGACGCCAACGTCATGGCCCTCGGCGGCATCGCCATCGCCATCGGCACGATGGTCGACGTCGGCATCGTCTTCACCGAGAACGTGGTCCAGCACCTCGACGAGGCGCCGCCGGGCGCCGACCGCTTCGCCGTCGTCCGCCGCGCCGCCGGCGAGGTCGCGGCCGCGGTCTTCACCTCGATCACGACGACGGTCCTCGCCTTCCTGCCGATCTTCGGGCTCACCGGCAGCGAGGGCAAGCTCTTCGCGCCGCTCGCCTACACCAAGACCTTCGCGCTGATCGCCGCCTTCCTCGTCGCGCTCGTCGTCCTCCCGCCGCTCGCCCACCTGACGCTGCGCGGCCGCCGTGATCCGCTGCCGCTGCGCCGCCGCCAGCTCCTCGACCTGGCGATCGCCGGCGTCGGCGCGGTCGCCCTCTACTACGGCATGAGCGCGCTCGGCCTGGCGATCGTCGCGATCGCCGGGATCCGTCTCGCCGAGCCCCAGCTCGCGCCGCGCCTGCGCTGGCTCGCGCCGCTGCTGTCGACGGGGATCGCCGCGGCGGTCGTCGTCGTCGGCCTCGTCGGCCTGTGGCGGCCGCTCGGACCGGGCGAGGGGCTCGCCGCCAACCTCCTCTTCGTCGGCCTCCTGGCGCTGCCGCTCGCCGGCGTCCTCCTCCTCTTCCGCCGCTTCTACCGCGAGCTCCTCGCCCTCTGCCTCGATCACAAGGTCGCCTTCCTCGGCCTCAACCTGGCGATCGTTCTCACCGGCGCGCTCGCCTGGCTCGGCGGCGAGCGCCTCCTCGGCTACCTCCCCGAGGCCGCCCGCACCGGCCCCCTGGCGGCGACGATCGAGCGCGCCTTCCCGGGCCTAAGCGACGACCTCATGCCGCCCTACGACGAGGGCTCGTTCCTCTTCATGCCGACGACGACCCCGCACGCGTCGATCGGCGAGGCGACGGCGATGCTCTCGGAGATGGACGCGGCGATCGCCGCGATCCCCGAGGTCGAGGCGGTCGTCGGCAAGATCGGCCGCGCCGAGAGCCCGCTCGATCCGGCGCCGCTGTCGATGTTCGAGGTCGTCGTCAACTACCGCCCCGAGTACCGCGAGGGCCCGGGCGGCGAGCTCCTCTCCTTCCGCTACGACGACGCGGCCGGCGACTTCGTCCGCGACGAGGCCGGCGCGCTGATCCCCGACGCCGACGGCCGCCCCTTCCGCCAGTGGCGCGAGGAGATCCGCGGCCCCGAGGACATCTGGCGCGAGATCGCCGCCGCCGGCCGCGTCCCCGGGGTCACGGGCGCGCCCGAGCTGATGCCGATCAAGACGCGCCTGGTGATGCTCCAGACCGGCATGCGCTCGCCGATCGGCGTCAAGATCCGCGGCCCCAACCTCGAGACGATCGAGCGCGTCGGCCTGCGCCTCGAGGCGATGATCCGCGAGATCCCCGAGGTCAACGGCGACACCGTCGTCGCCGACCGGATCGTCGGCAAGCCCTACCTCGAGATCGAGCTCGACCGCCCGGCCCTCGCCCGCCACGGCCTCGCCGTCGTCGACGTCCAGGACGTCCTCCGCATCGCCCTCGGCGGCGAGGCGCTGACGCGGACGGTCGAGGGCCGCGAGCGCTACNNGTGCGCGTCCGCTACATGCGCGAGGAGCGGGACAGCCTCGAGGCGCTGCGGCGGATCCTCGTGCCGACCCCCGGCGGCGAGCAGATCCCCTTGGAGCAGCTCGCCGACATCCGCTACGTCCGCGGCCCCGAGATGATCCGCGCCGAGGACACCTTCCTCACCGGCTACGTCACCTTCGACGCGGCCAAGGGGGTCGGCGAGGTCGAGGCCGCCGAGGCGGTCAAGCGGCGCATCGACGGCGCCCTGGAGAGCGGCGAACTCGTCCTCCCCGAGGGCGTCGCCAAGCCGATCTTCGCCGGCACCTACGAGAACCAGGTGCGGACGAAGGCCCGCCTCGTCGTCCTCGTCCCCCTCGCGCTGGCGATCACCTTCGTCCTCATGTACCTGCAGTTTCGCCGGGTCGGGACGACCCTCCTCGTGTTCTCGGGCTCGCTTATCTCGGCCTCCGGCGGCTTCATCCTCCTCTGGCTCTACGGCCAGGAGGGCTTCCTGGCGATCGCCCCCTTCGGCTTCGACCTCCAGGAGATCTTCCAGCTCGGCGAGATCAAGGTGACGATCGCGGTCTGGGTCGGCTTCCTCGCCCTCTTCGGCGTCGACACCGACAACGGCGTGATCATGGCGACCTACCTCAGCCAGCGCTTCGACGGCGCCAAGCCGCGCAGCCGCGCCGAGCTCCGGGCGCTGGTCATCGAGGCCGCCGAGCGCCGCGTCCGCCCGTGCCTGATGACCTCGGCGACCACCCTCCTCGCGCTCCTGCCCGTGCTGACGTCG
>JAGQIT010000768.1:2671-3824 GCA_020431135.1 Myxococcales bacterium
GAGTGGCGACGCGCGCGCTGGAGCGCGCAGCGCGGGCTCGGCGCTGGCGAGCCCCCCGACGCCGGGGCATGATCGACGGGTGGAGCCCCCTGTCGATCGCGCCGGCCTGCCGCCGGCGCAGCGCGCCGCGATCGCCCAGGCGATCGCCGAGCAGCGGATCCTCGCCAACGTCATCCGCTGGGGCGCCCGCTGCGAGCCCCCGCGCCTCGTCGTCGACGTGATCGTCCAGGACGAGTACACGCACGACGTGATCCTCGACTACGGCGGCGGCCTCCACCTGGTCTACGACACGACCTGACTCGGCGGCCTGGTGGCGGTCGCCATCTGGGATCACCGCCCGAGCGCCGACGAGCTCCTCGCCGCCCGGGTCGCCGCCGGCTGGGCGCCGACGCCGACCGCGACGCGCCAGGGCGACGTCGTCCTCGGCTACGCCGCCTGTCTCTTTGACCAGCGTTCGGGCGGCGCCGGCGACAAATAGACAAATCGTCAAAGAGGCGCCGGCCCTCGACAGCGGCCGCGCGCGGCGGGATGCTGGGCGAGCCGCCTATGTCATCCCTGCCCCCCGGTCCTCGCAGCGCCCTGTGGTCGATGATCCGCTACCTCCGCGATCCCCTCGGCGTGATGCCGGCGATGGTCCGCGAGTACGGCGACCCCTTCACGATCCCGGGGAAGCCGCCGCTCGTCTGCACCGGCACGCCGGAGGGGATCCGGGCGATCTACCGCGCGGAGCCGGACTCCCTCGAGCCGCTCTCCGGCGACCTCGCCTTCGCGATCGGCGCGGAGTCGCTGCTGCTGATCGGCGGCCGCGAGCACCGGCGCAAGCGCAAGCTGATGACCCCGCCCTTCCACGGCGCGCGCATGCGGGCCTACGGCGCGGCGATCCGGCGGCTCACCGCCGAACACGTCGCGGACTGGCGGCCCGGCGCGACCGTCAGCGCCTACGCGGTCACCCAGCGGCTCTCGCTCGACATCATCTTGGAGGTCGTCTTCGGCGTCCGCGACCGCGAGGGTCAGGGCGCGACCGGCCGCGTGCTCCTCGACTACATCGACAACTTCTCGCCGCTCCTCACCCTCTTCCCGGCGCTGCGCCGCCCCTTCGCCGGCGTCGGCCCCTACGCGGCGCTGCTCCGCCGACGCGAGCGCCTGCACGCGC
>JAGQIT010000769.1 GCA_020431135.1 Myxococcales bacterium
CCCGGCTGCGCCGCGAGTACGAGCTCCTCCGGGCGCTCGCGGAGGTCGGCGGCGTCGTCGAGGCGCTGGCGATCCGCGACGAGGACGGCGACCTCGTGCTCGAGCTCCGCGACTTCGGCGGCGCGAGCCTCGACGCCGCGCTCGACGATCCGGCGCTCGGGATCCGCGAGCGCCTGACGATCGCCGCCGAGCTCGCGGGGATCCTCGGGGGCGTCCACGCGGCCGGCGTGATCCACCGCGACATCAAGCCGCGCAACATCCTCGTCGACGGCGACCTCCGGGTGCAGCTCATCGACTTCGGGATCGCCACGCGGGCGGCCGCGGCCGAGCTGAGCGCGGCCGAGATCCAGGGGACGCTCGCCTACATCGCGCCGGAGCAGACCGGCCGGATCCAGCGCAGCGTCGATCACCGCGCCGACCTCTACTCGCTCGGCGTGACCCTGTACGAGCTCTTCACCGGCCGCCTCCCCTTCGTCGCCGAGGACCCGGCGGAGCTGATCCACGCCCACCTCGCGCGCGTCCCGGCGGCGCCGGCGAGCCTTCGCCCCGAGCTGCCGGCCCCGCTGTCGGCGGCGATCCTCCGCCTCCTCGCCAAGTCGCCGGAGGATCGCTACCGCAGCGCCTTCGGCCTCGCGCACGACCTCGTGGCGATCGCGGCGGCGCTCGACGACGGCGGCGCTCTCGAGGCGATCGAGCTCGGGGCCAGCGACCCGCCGCTGATGTTCCAGATCCCCGAGCGCCTCTACGGCCGCGACGACGCGAGGGCGGCGCTCGAGGAGGCGCTGACCCGGGCGCGAGGCGGCGCGCCGGAGGCCGTGATCCTCCGCGGCGCGGCCGGCTCGGGGAAGTCTGCGCTCTTCCGCGAGCTCCGCCGCGATCACCTCGGCGAGGGGGCGCGCTTCGCCGCCGGCGCCTACGATCCGAGCAGCCGCGGGGTGCCCTACGCGGCGATCTTCGACGCCCTCGCCCAGCCGCTGCGCGAGCTCCTAGGCGAGGGCGAAGAGGTCGAGGCGCGCTGGCGTTGGTCCCTCGGGCGCTCGCTCGCCGGGCTCGCCTCGGCCCTGACGCCGCGCCTCCCGGAGCTCGCGCGCCTCCTCGGCGTCGAGCCGCCGACGGACGAGGGGGAGCGCTTCTCGACGGACGCCGCCCGCAACCGCCTGCACCGCGCGCTCCACGTCCTGGTCCGGGCGCTCGGGCGCCGGCAGGCGCCGCTCGTGCTCTTCCTCGACGATCTCCAGTGGGTCGACGACGCGTCCCTCGAGCTCCTCGTCGACCTCGTCGGCGAGACGGCGGGAGAGGGGCTCTTCTGCGTGCTCGCGGGCGACCTCGGCGACGACCGCGAGGCCCCGGCGATCGCGGCGGCGCTGCGCCGCCTCGGCCTGCGCGCCCGCCTGACGACGATCGAGCTCGCGCCCCTCGAGGCCGACGCGATCGCGGCGATGATCGGCGACAGCCTCGGCGTGCCGTCAGCGGAGGTCGGCGACCTCGCCGAGGTGGTCGCGCGCAAGTCGGGGGGCAGCGGCTTCTTCGCGGCGGAGCTCCTCCGCGATCTCGAGCGCGCGGGGATCATCCGCTTCGACGCCGGCGCTCGGACCTGGCGCTACGATCTCGACGCCGCGGTCGCGGCCGCCGTGACGCGAAACGTCGTCGAGCTCCTCGTCTCGCGGGTCGCCGACCTCGAGCGCGCCGAGGTCGAGCTCCTCCAGCGCGGCGCGTGCCTCGGGATGAGCTTCTCCGCGGCGGAGCTCGAGCCGGCGCAGGGCGGCGAGGCGGGCGACGTCGCGGCGCTCGCGGAGCGCCTGGCGGCGGCCCGTGAGCGCCGCCTCGTCGAGGTCCGGCGCGGGCAGATCGCCTTCACCCACGAGCGCGTGCGCGAGGCGATCCTAGCGACCCTGGAGCCCGGGGAGCGGGCGGCGCTCCACCTCGCGATCGCCCGCCAGCGGGCTGCGGTGCTCGGCCCCGAGGCGGCGGGCGCGGGGATGCGCGAGACCGCCGAGCACTACGAGGCGGCCGCGGCCGCCGTCGCCGACCCACAGGAGCGCCTCCTCGCCGCGCGCCTGTGCCTGACCGCGGCGCAGCGCGCCCGCAGCGGGGCCGCGCTCGCGGCGGCGATCGCCCGCTGCGACGCGGGCCTGCGCTTCCTCGGCGCCAGCCCATGGCGCGTCGACTACCGCCTGACCTACGCCCTGATGCTCCTGCGCAACGAGTGCGAGGCGGCGCTCGGGCAGCTCGAGCGCGCCGACGCGACGACGGCGCTGCTCCTGCGCGAGGCCCTCTCCGCCGAGGATCGGGCCGAGGTCCTGGTCACCCGCGCCGGGGTCCACAACGCGCGCAACGAGCTCGAGCGCGTCGTCGAGACGGCGGCCGAGGCCGTCGCGCTCCTCGGCGAGGCGCTGCCGATGCGCCCGAGCATGCCGGCGCTCGTCCTCGGGATGATCCGCGTCGGCCGAGCCCTCGGTGGCCGCCAGCCGCGCGAGCTCCTCGAGCTCCCCGAGCTCCGATCGCGCCGCGACCGCCTGCTCCTCCAGGCCTACGCGGGGGCGAGCGCCGCCGCGTTTCAGGGGGACCCGAAGCTCCTCACCCAGATCGCGCTCAAGATGATCGAGGTCGGCCTTCGCGCCGGGCTCAACGCGTCGATCGCTCAGGCGTTCATCACCTACGGCCTGGCCGTTGGGGCAGGTCGACGCGACTACGCGATGATGGAGGGCTTCGGCCGCGCGGGGATCGAGCTCGTCAAGCGCTACCCCGAGCCAGGGGCCGCCGCGCTCTGCCGCTTCCTCTACTTCGGCATGGTCGCGCCGATGAGCCACCCGTACAGCGACTGCGCCGGCGAGCTCAGGGAGGCGGTGCGCCACGGCGTCGAGGCCGGGGCGGCGATCCCCGCCGGGCTGGCGGCGATGGCCGGGGTGACGATGGCGGTCGCGGCTGGCGGCGATCTCGAGCGCCTCGAGGGCGAGGCGGTCGCGGCCCTCGAACGCGACGGCCTCGACGGGGACGCCGCGCTTCTCCGAAAAATCTTCGCCGAGCGCGATGCGGTGATTGCGCGGGCGCCCTTGGAGAACCCCGGCGAAGCGACATCCACTCTCGAACTCGTCGGCGCCATGGCGGAGGCTTCCCGGGCGCGGGCCGAGGACCTGCACGATCTGGAACGCCGGCTTCGCGATCCGCTGCTCGATTCGCCGCCGGACGCGGAAGCCGAGGTGGCGGCGATCCGGTCGGAGCTGCGCGCGGCCTTTCGCGCGATGGCCGACACCCATACCCGGCTCCGGCGCGGCGAAAGCCTCGTGGTGGTCGATTTCCTCGCCGAAACCGAGTCGTCGGCTCCGTCGGAACTCGCCACCCTCACCCGCCGGATCGAGGGCGAGAGGGATCTCTCCGACCGGGTCGCGGAACGGCTCAAATGGGAAGGAGACAGCCGCGTTCTCGCGGAGGAGTCACCCAGCGCGGGCGATGCCACCGACGTCGATCCGTCCCGCGGGACGGAGTGAACGGCGACCGCCTTTTTCCCGGAAAAAATCAGCCGGCAAGCGCGCCGCGCGACCGGTACCCGCGCGCCACCTGCCGGACCACCCCGAACGCGGCGCCGATGAAACCGCCGAGGTAACCAAAGTTATGAATCCACCCGACCCAGGCGAAACGCGCGGGGCGGCGAAGATTTTCGGGAAAATACCAGCCGGCGTAGTCGGCGGGATCGAAGGCCCGGGTGCGAACCCAGCCGTAACCGCCCGCGAAAACTCCGAAGGCGAGCGTGATCGCCAGCACAAGCAGGATGGTCCGGAGCGTCTCGCGCCACAGGGTCGCGGCGTCGCGGAAAAAACCGCCCGCCAAGGCGAGAATCGGCGCGATGAAGGCGCCCATCCACCAGGTCGCGAGGAAGCCGATGACGCCGACCTTCACCCGGTCCGGCAGAGGCGAATCGGCCAGCCGGAACTGGTGGTATTTGAAGGCGGTGAAATACTCGGGCGAAATCGTGAAAGTCGCCTGGTCGTGGAGCACTCCGTAGGCGCCGGCGAGGAGCGACGCGGCCAGGGTCAGGGCGAGAACGGCGGCGAGGCGTTTCACGGGGAGGGTGCTTACCGATAATCCTCGCCGCGCAGGCTGCCGGCGACCGATCGCATCCAGGCCTCGAGCGCGGCGCGCATCGTCTTGACGCGGTCGGGCTCGGCGTCGGCGAGGTCATTGGTCTCCGAGGGATCCTCGGCGAGGTTGTAGAGTTC
>JAGQIT010000770.1 GCA_020431135.1 Myxococcales bacterium
TGGGGGGTCTTCGACGCCCAGGACCTCGCCGCCGGACCGATCGCCAAGGCCTGGCTCGACCAGCCGCTGCCCTCGAGCTTCCACGGCGCCTGGATCCCGCGGGGCTGACCAAAGGACCAGGACCCCCCGGCGCCCGACACCTAGTCGGCGTAGACGGGGGCGAAGGCCGCCCCGAGATCGTCGCTCGCCGGGTCGCCGGGGCAGTCGAAGCGCTCGCGCGAGACCTGCGGTCCGTGGAGGCACTTCGGCTCGTCGCAGCGATCGTAAGGGAAAGACTCCTGGCCGCAGGTGCAGGTCATGTCCTTGAGCGGGAAGAGCGGGCACTTGCCGTCGTCGACGCGGGCGAGGTCGCGGCGGCTGCGGTCGCACTCGGCCGCCGCCTTGCCGCCGCCGTAGAGCTCGGGCAGCAGCGCGAAGGGGCTGCGCAGCTTGGCCTCGGCCTCCGCGAGCGACGCCCTGCGCTCGCTTAGCGTCTCTGGCAGCAGCGAGTAGTTGCACGAGGAGACGACCTCGCGGCGGTAGTGGCCGAAGCTGTAGGTCACGAAGGCGATCAGCGCGGCGAGGCCGACGATGCCGGCGACGAAGCGACCCCACCCTGCCGCCGGGCGCTCGGGATCCTTGATCTCGGCCTCACGGCGCACGAACGAGACGATGAGCGCCGCGCCGGCCGTACCGAAGAAGAGGATCAGCGTCGGCGACAGCGTCCGCAGCGTCGACGCGCGCAGGCCGTAGATCATCCACAGGCCGACGCTCGCGGCTACGGCCGCGATCATGACGAGCTGCCACGCGCTCCGCCCCATCAAGAGCTGGGCGATGACCCGCTTCACGCAGGCGATGGTAGCAAGCCGCGCCGCGCCGCCGGAGCGCGGACGGGCGCGCGCTAGCGAGCCGCCGAGCGCCTCCGCTCAGGCTGCTTGGAGAGTCACCTTCGGCGCGGCGCCGCGACAGCGCGGGCACGGTCAATTCAGGGTGCTGAGCGCGCGCCAGCCCGAGATCAGGGCGTCGCTCGCCGCGATCACGTCCGCCTCCTCCGTGCCGCGCCCGAGGCTCAGGCGCAGCGCCCCGGCGGCGATCTCCGGCGGCACGCCCATCGCCCCGAGCGCCCCGATCGCCTGCGGCTGGTCGCTGTGACAGGCCGAGCCGACCGAGGCCGCGACCGTCGGCGCGCGGGCGAGCACCTCGGCGCCGCGGACCCCCGGCACGCAGACGTGGAGCGTGTTCGGCAGGGCGTGGGCCGCCGCGATCGTCCGGTAGATCCCGGGGATCGCCGCCGCCAAGCGCCGCCACAGGAGCTCGCGCAGCGCCGCCTGGCGCTTGCCCTCGACCCGCAGCGTCCGCCGGGCGAGGGCCGCCGCCGCACCGAAGCCGACGATCAACGCGACGGGCTCAGTCCCGGGGCGGAGCCCCCGCTCCTGGCCGCCGCCGAAGAGCCGCGGGTGCAGCGGGCCGCCGCCGCGGCAGTAGAGCGCGCCGATCCCTGCGGGGCCGTAGAGCTTGTGGCTGACGACGGTCAGGAGATCGACCCCGAGGGCGTCGACGTCGACCGGGATCTTGCCGACGGCCTGGGCCGCGTCGCTGTGGATCCGCGCCGCCGGGAAGCGCCGGCGGACGTTCGCCGCGAGCTCGGCGACCGGCTGGATCGCGCCGGTCTCGTTCTGCGCGGTGATCACCGAGACGAGGTCGACCTGGGCGATCTGCCCGAGGCGCGCCTCGATCTCCGGGAGCGACACGCGGCCGTCCGCGGCGACCGCGAGGACGTCGACGATCCACCCGCGCCCCCGGAGCACCGCCGCCGGGGCGCTGATCGCCGGGTGCTCGACCGCCGAGATCAGCAGCCGCCCGGGCTCGGTGAACGAGCCGAGGAGCGCGAGGTTGTCGGCCTCGGTGCCGCCGCCGGTGAAGATGATCTCCTCCGGCGACGCGCCGATCAGCGCCGCGATCTCAGCCCGCGCCGCGGCGACGGCCTCGGCCGCGGCGCGCCCGAAGGCGTGGCCGCTCGACGGGTTCCCCCAGCGCTCGCCGAGCCACGGCAGCATCGCCTCGCGGACCTCGGCGTGGATCGGCGTGGTCGCGTTGTAGTCGAGGTAGATCGGCTGAGCGGTGTCGCGCACGCCGACACGCTACCGGAGGACGGCGGCCACCGTCACCGCGGAGCCGACCGCCAAACCCCGCGAACCCGCTCGACCTGAGAGGACCCCGAGGTCAGGCGATCGCGTCGGCGATCTCGCGGGCCGCGCTCTCGACCCGCTGCCGATGCGCGCGAGCGCGCAGGACCAGGTAGCTGACCGCGGTGAGCAGCGCGCCAGCGACGAACCACAGCACCTCGAGGGCGCGCTCGCCGAGGAGCCGGAGCTCGGGCGACGAGATCTCACCGATCGCGAAGCCCAAGAGGATCAGCAGCGCCGCGAGCTTGAGCTTCGCCTTGAGCACGGTCATCCGCAGATCGCGGGTCAGCTCGGCCGACACCGCCAGCGCGTGGATCGGCCCGCAGCGCTCGCTGAAGGCCACCGCTGTCGCCTGCGAGAACGCCGACGACACGCCGATCGCGATGAGCAGCGACGTCACGAGGATGAGCGATCCGTAGTCCCCCGCCTGATCGCTGGCGAGCGCCCCGAGGGTGATGATCCCGGCGACCGCCGCCGTCCGCAGGACGATCGCCGCCGCCATCACCGGCAGCCGCCAGATCGCGTGGCCGATCATCTTAAGCGGGCGCGAGGGCCGACCGTCGAGGGCCTGGGCCGCGCTGCCGAGGAGCGCCGACTCGCCGAGGAGCGCCGCGACCCACGGGATCCCGAGCGCGAGCGCCGGGCCCCAGTCGCCCTCCGGCGGGTGGAGATCGAGCCACCAGCTCGGGGCCAGCGCGAGGGCGCCGACCGCCGACACCGCGATCCACCGCGCCCGCAGGATCTGGAGGGCGCAGGCGACCCAGGCGGTGCTGTCGAGGCGCGGCCGCCCGCGCCCGGAGGTGATCCGCTGGAGATGAGGAGACCTCGTCATCGCCGCCACGCCCCATGGTACCAGCACCGCCGCCCGGCCATCCCGCGCTATCCTCCCGGCCATGCGCGCTGTCCCCTCGACCGTTCTCGCCGCCGCGATCGGCCTCTGGATCGCGGCCTGCGGCGGCACCAAGCCCGCCGACGAGGCCAAACCGGAGGCCGCCGACACGCCGGAGAGCGCGGATCCCGAGGCGAAGACGACCGCCCCGCCGGCCGCCGGCGACGGCGAGAGCTTCGCCAAGCCCACGGCCAAGCCGCCGCCGCCCCCCGTCGGCGCCTACCTCCAAGAGAAACCCGCCCTCTTCATCCAGCGCTGCACCGCCGAGCACCCGTGCCCGAAGATGCTCGCCGCCGAGGGGGAGGCCCACTGCCGCGAGTACTCCCTCGGCGCCTACACCGAGGGCTGGCGCCTGCCGACCCTCGACGAGGCCAAGCGCTTCGCCGGGATCGACGCCCTCGAGGACAAGGAGGGCTTCCACTGGACGAAGTCCGCCGACCCCGAGAACGACAGCATGGCGTGGATCTACGATCCCGTCGGCGGCCAGATGACCACCATCCCGCGGGATCGCAAGCCGTTCACCATCCGCTGCGTGTACGAGCCCTAGGAGGCCGCGGCACGGCCCCGCGCTGGGCCGACGCGAGAACGCGAGCGCGCGCGCGGCTCGTCGCCGACACGAGCGCGATGAGTTGAATTGACCGGTCCACAGCACTACGATGCGCCGGTGCGCGCGCTCCTGGCGTCCATGCTCCTCCTCTGCGGGGCCTGCCCGCCTGCGAGCGGGACCTCCGCGACCGCCTCGTCGACGTCGACGGGCGGGACGACCACCGGCGGTGACTCGACGTCGACGACCGACGCCTGCAACGGCGCCGGCGACTGCGACACCGACGGGATCTGCGTCGCGGACTATGTCGCAGACACCCTCGGCGGCGAGCGCGGGCCCGCGCGCTGCGTCCCCGCGTCCGAGTGCATCGGCCCGCTCGATCTCCAGCGTTGGTGCCTCGGCCACCCGAGCTGCTGCGAGGGGCTGCGCTGCCGCGACGTCGACGGGATCTGCGAGGAGCCCGACTTCGGCGAGGGCACCGAGACCGCGGGGACCGCGGGGACGAGCACGTCCACCGGAACGACCGGCGACACCGACACGACCACCGGCGACACCGACAGCACCGGCTCGGCGACTACCGACACGACCACCGGCGGCGACACGGACACCAGCGGCAGCTCGACGGGCTAGGAGCCTGTCGCAGAAGTCCGCCCGACGGCTGCGCCTCCGCAGAACGCCGCCACACGGCGCCGCCGACCCGCTGTGGCCGTCAATCGGAGTCGGCGAGAGCGAGGGAGGGCGACCCCGCCGGCGCGCGCGTAGGCACACCGAAGCCGCCGCCGCTCGGTGTACGCGCACCCACAACGATCCTCGCAGGCCGCGCCGTGAGCCCGCGTCAGCCGACCCGATAGTTGTGGGCGAGGCGTGCGTATTTGCCGGCGAGCGCGCGGTGGAAGGCCTCGTCGGCGGCCGTCAGCCGCTTCACGACCTTGCCGGGGACGCCGAGAACCAGGCTGCGCGCCGGGATCTCCGTACCTGCGGTGACCAGCGACGACGCGCCAATCACCGAGCCCTCGCCGATCACGGCGCCGTCGAGGATCGTCGCCTGGATCCCGACGAGCGTGCCGGCGCCGATCCGACAGCCGTGGACGACCGCCCTATGACCGATAACGACCTCCTCGTCGATCAGCACGCCGTCGTCGTCGCCGAGGTGGATGACCGTGCCGTCCTGGACGTTGGAGCGCGCGCGAACCTCGATCCGGTTGACGTCGCCGCGGAGGACGCAGCCGTACCAGACGCTGACGTCGTCGGCGAGCTCGACATCGCCGATAATCGCCGCCCCAGGGGCGATTCGCACCCGTTCTCCGAACTTCGGTAGGCGGTCGAGATAGCGCTCGATCAGCGCCCCGGGGTGACGCGCGCGGAGCGAGTTGAGGCGCTCCTCGAGCGCCTCAACACCCGCCGGGGGACCGTCGACCTTGACCACCGATGTCGCGATCGTGCGAGAGGCCATCGGGCGGACGATAGCGCAGCGAGTACGTCCGGGCTTGCCATCACAGCCGAGATTCGCGTAGAAAATCCAAGTGGCAACGAGGCGTTCCAAGACCGCTAAGAAGACCTCAACCTCTCGTTCGCGCGTAGGCGCGAAGAAGAAGTCGACCAAGAAGAAGGCGACCAAGAAGAAGGCCGCCAAGAAGACTTCGACCAAGAAGAAGGCTGCCACCAAGAAGAAGGCCGCCTCCAAGAAGAAGGCCGCCACCAAGAAGAAGGC
>JAGQIT010000771.1 GCA_020431135.1 Myxococcales bacterium
CGGGCTGTCGAACATCTCCTTCGGCCTAAAGCCCTACCCGCGGCAGATCCTCAACTCCGTCTACCTCGCCGAGGCCCGCGAGCGCGGCCTCGACGCGGCGATCCTCAACGCCAAGAAGATCATCCCGACGCACAAGCTCGACGACGACGACCTCGAGGTGACGCGCGATCTCATCTACGACCGCCGGCGCCCGGCCGACGCCTACGACCCGCTCTTCGCCTTCATCGAGCGCTTCGCCGGCGCCCGCCGCCACGAGGCGACCGAGGACGAGGAGGCGGCGCTGCCCCTGCCCGAGCGGATCAAGCGGCGGATCATCGACGGCAACCGCGTCAAGTTCGAGAAGATGCTCGACGCGGCGCTCGAGTCCTACTCGGCGCTCGACATCATCAACCGCTTCCTCCTCGACGGCATGAAGGTCGTCGGCGAGCTCTTCGGCTCCGGGCAGATGCAGCTCCCCTTCGTCCTCCAGTCGGCGGAGACGATGAAGGCCGCGGTCCGCCACTTGGAGCCCCACCTCGCCAAGGTCGCCGGCCCGCGCAAGGGCTGCATGGTCCTCGCCACCGTCAAGGGCGACGTCCACGACATCGNNCAAGAACCTCGTCGACATCATCCTCTCGAACAACGGCTACGAGGTCGTCAACCTCGGGATCAAGCAGCCGCTGGAGGCGATCCTCGCCGCCGCCGCCGAGCACAGGCCTGAGGTCATCGGCATGAGCGGCCTCCTCGTCAAGTCGACGGTGGTGATGAAGGAGAACCTCGAGCGCATGCGCGAGCTCGGGATCACGACGCCGGTGCTCTGCGGCGGCGCGGCGCTCACCCGCGGCTACGTCGACCACGACCTCCAGGCCGCCTACTCGGGCGAGACCAAGGCCCAGATCGCCGAGGCCGCCGCGGAGATCGCCGCCGAGCTCGGCCAGCGCCCGAGCGACGACGCGAGCAACCGCCAGGCCCCCGAGGTCATCCCGCAGGCGCGGGTCTTCTACGCCAAGGACGCCTTCGAGGGGCTCGGGCTGATGGACGAGCTGTGCGGCCACGTCCCCGCCGACAAGATCAACCTCACCGCCGCCAAGCGCCGCCGGGCCTACCGCCACAACACCCGCGAGGAGTGGGACGCGCACCTCGAGAAGGCGATGCGGACCTACGTCCGCCCGAAGGTGCAGCCCGCGCTGCGCGTGCCGAAGCCGCCGTTCTGGGGCGCCCGCGTGGTCGGCCGCGAGGAGCTCGATCTCGGCGAGATCTTCCGCTACATCAACAAGAAGGCGCTCTTCGTCGGCCAGTGGCAGTACCGCCGCGGGACCCTGAGCGAGGCCGAGTACGACGCGCTGATCGCCGGCGAGGCCGAGGTCAAGTTCCAGCGCTGGTGCGAGCGGGCGATCGCCGACGAGATGCTCCAGCCGCAGGTCGTCTACGGCTACTTCCAGTGCCAGTCGGACCACAACGACCTCGTCGTCTACGATCCCGAGGGCCGCGGCGAGCCGCTGCGGATCACCTTCCCGCGCCAGCTCGACAAGAAGCGCCTGTGCATCGCCGACTTCTTCCGCTCGGTGCGATCGAAGGAGCGCGACGTCATCGCCATGACCGTCGTGACGATGGGCGCGCGGGCGACGGAGCTGTGCCAGGAGTTCTTCCAGAGCGACCGCTACGACGACTACCTCCACTTCTACGGCCTCGGGGTCGAGGCCGCGGAGGGGCTCGCCGAGCTCTGGCACAAGCGGGTGCGCCGCGAGCTCGACATCGCCCACACCGACGCGACCGACATCAAGGGGCTCTTCCGCCAGCACTACCAGGGCTCGCGCTACTCCTTCGGCTACCCGGCGTGCCCGCGCCTCGAGGACCAGCAGGCGATCTTCCAGCTCCTGCAGCCGGAGCGGATCGGCGTGTCGCTGACCGAGGGCTTCCAGCTCGTCCCGGAGCAGTCGACGAGCGCGATCATCGTCCACCACATGGACGCCAAGTACTTCAACATCTGAGCCGCGACCCTGGCCCTTCAGACAGGCTGAAGGCGACAGGGGCGCAGACCCGACGACGCGCTCACGCGCGGTCGCAGGCGACGACGGCGTCGCGGAGCTCGTAGCTCATCAGCGCCTCCGACCAGCCGACCTCCGGGGCGCGCTCGAGGCGGACGCCGGGGACGCGGAGGAGCGCGTCGATGAAGATCCGCGTCTCGTGGAGCGCGACCTGCTTGCCCGGGCAGTGGTGGGCGCCGGCGCCGAAGCTGAGGAAGGCGCCGTTCGACCTGGTCTTCTCCGGGCGCTCGGGGTCGACCGAGGCCGGGCACGCGCCGACCGCCTCCTCATCCGTGTTGACGGCGCGGATGTCGAGGCCGTAGGTGACGTCGCCCCCCGGCGCGCCGCGGCTGCGCCGCATGAGCACCGAGGCGATCGGCTCGATCCGCAGGATCTCGTTGAGGATCGCGAACTGCCGGGCCTCGTCGCCGGCGAGGAAGTCGGCGCGCAGCTCCGGGTTGTCGAAGAGGTGCCACGCCGCCATGACGATGAACTCGCGGGTCGTGACCATCCCGGCGGCGGCGTAGGTCATGCACTCGATCATGATCGTCTTCAGCGGCGCCCTCTTGGCGATGAGCTCCGAGAGGAGGTCGTCGGCGGGCTCCTGACGGCGGGCGCGGAGCGCCGGGAGCACGTCGCGGGCGTAGAAGCCGAGCGCCGACACGGTCTTGCCGAGGCCGATCTTGAGGCGCTGGAGCGACGCCCGCTTGCGGTAGGACGTCGCCGCGAGGATCCTCGCCAGGCGCCGCGCCATCCGCGGGACGTCGCTGTTCGTCAGGCCGACGATGTTGGCGGCGACCGCCACCGTCAGCTCGAAGCTGATGATGTCGAGGCGGGCCTTGCCGTCGCGGCGGAGCTGGCCGAGGAGGCGGCTCGTCTCGCGGTCGATGATCGCCTGGTAGCGCTCGTTGATCGCCTTCTGGGTGAAGAAGCGGGCGATGTTCGCCCGCTTCTGCCGGTGCGGCGCGCCGTCGAGGAAGAAGACCGGCGTCTTCTCCGGATCGCTGACGTCGACGCGATCCGCCCCCGCGCCGGCCTGGAGCAGCGACTTGTCGAGGAGGATCGCCCGCGCCGACTCGTAGTCGCGGACGTACTCGACGCCCTCCATGGCCTTTAGGCGCCGGCCTACGACCTCCGCGCTCTTGCTCTCGCTGCCTGAGAACGGACACTTTGCGCTCGTCTCCATCGCTTCGTCTCCTGCTCGGGCGCCCGACTTCGCGCCCAGATTTATGAGACACTGTGTATCACAAAATGGCTGCGGACCCACAGACCATGGACGCTCGCCAGGCGCGGACCCGCGCCAAGCTCCTCGAGGCGCTGCTCTCGCTCCTCGAGCGCGAGCCCTTCGAGGCGATCACCGTGCGCGCGCTCGCGGCCGCCGCGGGGGTCGGCTACGCGACCTTCTTCCGCCACTACCCGAGCAAGGAGGCGCTCCTCGACGACCTCGCCGCCGACGAGATCGCCGAGCTCCTCGGGCGGGCGATGCCCCTGATGTCCGTGAAGGACAGCGGCCGCGCCTGCGTCGCGCTCTTCGACTTCGTCGCCCGGCGCAAGGCGCTGTGGCGGGCGCTCCTCACCGGCGGCGCCGCGCCGATCCTCCGCGCCCAGTTCATCGACCAGGCCCGGGCGATCGCCGCGGGCTTCGCCGGCCCGCCGCCGGACGACGGCTGCCCCGTCGATCTCCGGGTCACCTTCGCGACCTCCGCGACCCTCGAGATCATCGCCTGGTGGCTCGGCCAGGACGAGGCGGAGGCCCTGCCGACCGAGCGCATCGCGGCGATCCTCAACCGCCTGGCGATCACCCCGACCGTCGGCCAGGGCTAGGAGCCTGTGGTGAAAGTCCCGTGTGGCCTCGCGCCGCAATCGTCGGCCCAAATCGTCGCGGCGAAACGCCGCTGTACCGGGCATACCGAAAGCTTCGCCGAGGCGATTTGGGTCGAAGAGGGCAAGCGAGGCCGCGCGAGACTTCTGCCACGGGCTCCTAGGAGCGCGTCCGAGTCCTCGACGCGCCGCGCTCGCGGCGGAGGTCCAGCGTGGCCGCGCCCTCCCGAGAGCGAGGGCGCGCGGCGACTGCTCGGACGGCCTCCTAGGTGCTCGGCACGACCTGGAGGCGCTTCGGGTCGCCCTCGGGGTCGAAGAACTGCTTGTACCAATTGCGCAGCTTCATGATCGACCCGTCGCCGTCGCAGAGCACGGGGTGGCGCAGGTACTCCTTGCTCTCCCAGATCTGCATGTCCTCGTGATAGGTCTTCATCATCTGCCAGGTGAGGAAGCGGCGGGCGATCCGGGCGACGAGCTTCGGCCGCGTCTTCTTCACCCGCACCGACACGCGGTGGACCACCCTCGTCTCGTCGACCGGGACGATCGACGAGAAGACGTGCGCCGGCGGCCCCGGCATGTCGGGGAAGTGGCAGTAGTGGAAGCCCGGCTCGATCATGTGGAACTCGAGGCGGAAGTTGAGCTGGCGGCCGAAGCGGTGGACCGAGGCCTGCTGGGTGATCCACAGCTGGCTGCCCTCGGAGCGGAAGGTGTTGACCGGCATCGAGTGCCCGTGGACCGCGGCGAAGTGCGGGCTGTCCACGGAGTTCTCCATGATGTCCTGGCCGTGGATCGCGATCTCGTACTCGAAGGTCGCCGGCGGCATGTAGTCGTCGGGATCGAAGTCGTCCATCGTCGGCAGGTCGTACGTCGGCGCCGTCCCGGCCTTGTTGCGATACATGAAGATCATCCCGTAGCGCTCGACGACCGTGTGCGCGTTGGTCCGCGCCTTCTTCGGGATGGTCTTCGCGTAGGGGATGTCCGTGCACATCCCCTGGCCGTTGAAGGCCCAGTGGTGGTAGGGGCAGCGCACCGAGTTGCCCTTGACGCAGCCGCCCTC
>JAGQIT010000772.1 GCA_020431135.1 Myxococcales bacterium
GGCGAGGAAGGCGCTCTTCGCCCGGTTGGCGTCGACGGCGTGGTCGCGGGCCGAGCGGAGCTGCGCGTTGAGCTTGTGGAGCTCGGCGTTGACCGCCTCGATCTGCCGCGTGCGCTCGGTGACCCGCTGCTCCAAGAGGTCGTTGGCCCGGCGCAGGGCGAGCTGCGCGTCCTTGCGCTCGGTGATGTCGTGGATGACCAGGAGGAGGCGATCCCGCTTCTGGTAGCGGAACCGCGCGCCGCGGACCTCGAGGTGGTAGAGGCGCCGCGACTTCGAGTGGGCGACGACCTCGCCCTGGAAGCCGCCGGCCGCGGCCATCTGCGCCTGGACGCCGGAGAAGAAGTCCGGGTCGAGGAAGACGCGGGTCAGCGCCAGGCCCTTGAGGTCGTCGACGGGGTAGCCGAAGAGGGCCGAGGCCGCCGGGTTGGCGTGGATGATCGTCCCCTCGTCGTCGACGATCAGCAGCGTGTTCGTCGACGCCTCGAAGATCCCGCGGTACTGCTCCTCGCGCGCGGCGAGCTCGTCCTCGATCTTCTTGCGCGAGAAGAAGCCGGGGATCTCGTAGCGCGTGACGTGCTGGGCGAGGCCTGGCTGTTGGCGCAGGTAGTCGGCGATGTAGCCCTCGATGCGCGAGGGGTGGGCCATGATGAAGCGGCAGTGGTCGTCGCCCTTGGCCCGGCAGAGGATCTCGGTGGCGACCAGGGGGACGCCGAAGGAGTGCTCGCACCACCCGGACGCGTAACCAGCGTTCATCACGCAGACCGGGAAGTCGGTGTGCTTGCCGGCCGCGAGCCACGAGTCCGACTCGAAGGAGAAGGGGTGGTCGTAGAGGAGGTAGAAGTTCTCGTCCGGGGTCGGCTTGCTGTCGCCCGAGATGTCGACGAAGGAGAAGCCCGAGTGGGCGAACTGGATCGGCCCGGCCGACAGCTTGGCGATCGGGTCGTCGAGCCCCATGCGCTCGGCGAAGGAGCGCGCGTCCGCGATCGCCATCGTGTGGGCGATGTCGAAGAGGAGCGAGCGCGCGACCCCCAGCGCCTCCGCCTCCCCCTTGTCGGCGTAGAGCTTCTGGATCATCTCGAAGAACTCGACCGACATCGACGACGCGCGGACGAGGATGTAGCGCTGGCCGAAGATCTCGATCGTCCCCTTCTCGGGGATGTCCTTGCGCTCCGAGAAGAACTTGGCGACGTACTCCTGCGCGCGCTCGAAGATCGGCGCGAACTGCTCGGGCACGGAGACAGTCGTCAGAGCCATCGCCACCCCCCGCTGTCCGCCGCAGACATCACGCCGCCGCGCGCGACCGGGGGCCACCGGCGGCTTGTCTGACGGATCGAAGAAACCGCAGGGGAGACCATAAAGTGCGACTCGTTGGCTCTTTGCGCGCCGTCGTTGGAGGATAACCGTCCGATGATTGCGTGCGCAAGAAGACCACAGGCCCGGCGCTCGCGCGCGCGCGGGGCCCTAGAGGCCGTTCTCGCCGCCTTTTCCCGCTTCGCGACCGTCACCGCCGTTGAGGTCTGCGATCCACAGCCGGCCGGATCACCGCCCCCAAGGGCGGGCGTCCGGCCTCGCGCTCGGCGGTGAGGAGCCCTCGTCCTCCCGGGGGCCGCCCCGCGCCCGGAGCCGCCGAGGCGCGGCTGCCGTGGGGCCCGCCGGTCGCGCGGAGTGCGGAGAGCGACCGCCGCGTACCGGAGATTTCAGCGAATTCAGCCGAAATTTGCCGTTCTTCCGCGCTCCGGCCAGCATGCAGAGGTATGCGACGCGCGACGATCTCCGCAGCCCTCCTCGGCCTGGGCGTTCTCGCGGGCGCCTGTGACACAGATCTTTCGAGCAAGCCGCAGCGACCGACGCCGAGCGAGCCCGCGACCCCCGAGGCGAGTGACACGCCGACGGGCGACGACGAGGCGCCGGGCTTCGTCGACGATCCGGCGGAGCTCGACGTCGACCCGACCGTCGCTGCCAAAGCGAAGGTTCTCTGGGACACCCGCTGCGCCCGTTGTCACGGCCCCTACGGCGACGGCGGCGGCGCGGCCGGCAAGGGGCTCGAGCCGCCGCCGCGCAATTTCCACGAGGGAAAGTGGCAGGCCGAGGCCGCCGACGCCCACATCAAGAAGGTGATCCTCGACGGCGGCGCCGCGGCCGGCCTGAGCCCGGCGATGGGCGCCAACGTCGACCTCCGCGACAAGCCCGAGCTCCTCGAGCAGCTCCTCGTGATCCTCCGCGGCCTCCCGCACTGGAAGCCGGCGCCGAGCGACTCGCTCGATCCGGCGATCGACCCGAAGACGCCGACCGAGGCGCCGGCGCCCACGCCCGCCAAGTAGCGGCCCCCTCTCCCGCGCGCCTACGGGCCCTTGAGGCGGATGATCCGGTGGTCGTTGCCGAGGCAGGCGCGCCGGCGACCGGCGCTCTTGGCCGACAGGAGGTTGCGGTCGGCGATCGAGAAGAGCGCCGACGGGACCTCGCAGTCGTCGGGGAAGGAGGCGCCGCCGATGCTCATGGCGATCTCGTGCTCCCAGGCGAGCTGACCGAGGCGGCCGACGACCGTGTCGAGATCGGAGCCGCCGGTCTCGGGGAGGAGCACCGTGAACTCATCGCCGCCGAAGCGACCGACGAGGTCGTGGGCCCGCAGCGTCTGGCGGAGGAGATCGCCGGTCGCCTTGAGCACCTCGTCGCCGGCGCTGTGACCGTGGGTGTCGTTGACCGCCTTGAAGTTGTCGAGGTCGACGACGAGGAGCGAGCACGGGTGCCCCGCCCGCAGGCAGCGCATCTCCTCGACGCTCATCCGCGCCTCGAACTCGCGGCGGTTGAAGACGCCGGTGAGGCTGTCGTAGCGGGCGAGGCGCTCGACGTCGCGGAGGAGCGCGAGGTTGTCGAGAACCAGCGAGGTCTGGCTGAGGAAGGTCGCCAGGCCGTCGGTCGCCTCCTCGGTGATCGCCCGGCCGCTGAAGAGGTTGTCGGCGAAGATGAGCCCCAGCGGGCGCTCGCGCGGCTGGAT
>JAGQIT010000773.1:0-126 GCA_020431135.1 Myxococcales bacterium
GGAAGACCGCGTTGCCCTCCATGTGCACCGAGTGCAGCGCCTTGGCGACGGTCTCCTCGGAGGCCTGGAGCTGGCTGCCGCCGGCGGGCTGGTAGAGCACGGGCGCGAGGTTGCCGTCGGCGCCCC
>JAGQIT010000773.1:175-5097 GCA_020431135.1 Myxococcales bacterium
CGTCGCCGAAGAGCACGCAGGTCGAGCGGTCCTTCCAGTTGACGGAGCGGCTCATGACCTCGGCGCCGCAGACCGCGACGCGGCGGGCGGTGCCAGCGGCCAGGAGGCCGGCGGCGACCTCGAGGGCGTAGAGCCAGCCAGTGCAGCCGGCGCTGATGTCGAAGGCCGCCATGCCGCGGATGCCGAGCTTCTTCTGCGTCCAGCACGCGGTCGACGGGAAGACGGTGTCGGGCGTCGAGGTGGCGACGATCACCGCGTCGAGGTCACCCGGGGTGATCCCGGCGTCGTCGCAGGCCGCGGTGATCGCCCCAGCGGCGAGGTCCGAGGTCGAGACCCCGTCTGCGGCGATCCGCCGCTCGCGGATCCCCGTGCGCTCGCGGATCCACGTGTCCGAGGTGTCGACCATCTTCTCGAGGTCGTGGTTGGTCAGCACCCGCTCGGGGAGCGACGCGCCGGTCCCGCTGATCCGAAATTGTAGGGCTACGCCCTCTGTGCTCACCAACACGTCCCCCAATCGATCATCTTCACTCGTCGTCGTGCTTCGCCGGCGCCCCTAGAGGAGCGTGCTCAGCGGGGTGTACTCGAGGTCGAAGGCCTCGGCGACCGCCGGGTAGGTGATCTTCCCGCGGTAGGTGTTGACGCCGAGGGCGAGCCCCGGGTCGCTCTGGATGGCAGCCTCGGCGCCGACCTGGGCGAGGCGGAAGACGTAGGGCATGGTCGCGTTGCTGAGCGCGTAGGTGCTCGTCCGCGGGACCGCGCCCGGCATGTTAGTGACGCCGTAGTGGACGACCTCGCCGACCATGAAGGTCGGGTTCGAGTGCGAGGTCGGCTTGGTCGTCTCGATGCAGCCGCCCTGGTCGACGGCGACGTCGACGACGACGGAGCCCGGCTTCATCGCCTCGACCATCTCGCGGGTGACCAGCTTCGGCGCCTTCGCCCCCTTGATCAGCACCGAGCCGATGACGAGGTCGGCGCGGGCGACCGCCTCGCCGACGTTGAGCGGGTTCGAGGCGAGGGTCGTCAGGCGCCCGGGGAGGACCTCGTTGAGGTAGCGCAGGCGCTCGAGGTCGCGGTCGATGATCGCGACGTTGGCCCCCATGCCGAGGGCGATCTGGGCGGCGTGGGTGCCGACGACGCCGCCGCCGATGACGATCACGTCGGCCGCGCGGACGCCCGGGACGCCGCCGAGGAGCTTGCCGCGGCCGCCGTTCATCCGCTCGAGGTAGCGCGAGCCGACCTGCGTGGCCATGCGCCCGGCGACCTCGCTCATCGGGGTCAGCAGCGGCAGGTGGCCGTTCGGGAGCTCGACGGTCTCGTAGGCGATGCCGGTCGGGCCCTTCTCCATCATCGCCTTGGTCAGCGACTCCTCCGCGGCGAGGTGGAGGTAGGTGAAGAGGAGGAGGTCCGGGCGCATGAAGTCGTACTCCGACGCCTGCGGCTCCTTGACCTTGACGACCATCTCGGCGCCCCACGCCTCGGCGGCGCTGCCGACGATCTTCGCGCCGACGGCCGCGTAGCTGTCGTCGGGGAACGACGAGCCGTCACCGGCGGTGGTCTGGACGAGAACCGTGTGGCCGGCGGCGACAAGCTGCGCGACGCCGCCCGGGGTCATCGCCACGCGGTACTCGTTGTCTTTGATCTCCTTCGGGACGCCGATGATCATCGCCATAGCCTCTAGTCGTGGGTGGGGTGAGCCTCGGCGGCGACCCTAACATGAGCCGCCGGGGGGGAGGGGGAGCGGCGCTGCGGCATCCCTGAGGTTGATCACACCGAGGAACGCGAGGCCGAGGCCGACAAAGACGGGGAGCGAGCCGCCGAGTCGCCAGGCCGCGACG
Organism: Myxococcales bacterium; assembly: GCA_020431135.1. GTDB lineage: Bacteria > Myxococcota_A > Polyangia > Nannocystales > Nannocystaceae > JADJRG01. The sequence continues at coordinate 2,011 of JAGQIT010000773.1, forward strand.
ACCAGGAGCGCGAGGGTCACGGGCCCCAACCACCGGTGCGCCGACGCGTCGACCCGGGCCCGCCACGCGACGGCGAGGCCGAGGAGGGCGAAGTAGAGGAGGGCGGCGACGGCCAGCGGATCGACGGCCGCCGGGTCGACGTCGACGTCCGCGAGCCTGACCAGGAGCTGGTCGGAGAGCGCGAACGCCTCGTCGACGACGGCCATCGGGACCAGGGCCGCGCCGACGCCGAGGAGGAGGCTGCCGCGGCGGAGCGCCGCGCCGCGCTCGCGCTCGATGACGGCGTCGAGGCCCGTCGGCTCGGGGGGCGCAGGCATCCCCGAGAGCATGGGCCGGGGACGGCGCGGCCGCCAGCGCTGCGGTGTCTGGGCCCCGATTGTACGGTCGAGAAAAAAGAGCGGCGGTCACCCGCGCCCGGGGACCGCCGCCTCTCGCTGGTCGCGCAGCTCGCTGCGCAACGAGCTTCACACTGCGATCAGATCATCGCGCACTCGACCTCGTTGGCCGCGCCGGGCGAGCCGAACTCGTCGACGTTGTTCGGGTTGTCGAAGACGACCGTCGAGTAGCACCAGTTGTTCAGATCGTCGTTGGCGGTCGCGTCGATCTGATCGGGCTTGAGGTGGAGCGAGACGCCGGCGTCGCCGGGCGGGGGCATGTAGTTGGCGGTCTGGTCGAGGATGGTGTCCAGGCTGTTGAGGAGGACGACGAGGTCGCCGCTGCCGCCGTTGTTGAGGGCCGGGTTCTGGCCGTAGTGGGCGTCCGCCGGGTTGGTGTACGGCCACTCGTTGACCGTGTTGCGCCCGAGCCACGCGTAGTCGCCCGGCGCCAGGAGAACGTCGACGTCGATGAGCCCCTCGGAGTTCGGGTTCATCAGCGCGTCTTGGATCCGCAGGCCGTTGAGGTTCACGTCCTGGTCGGTGTTGTTGTAGACCTCGATCCACTCGCAGTCGTCGTTGGCGCAGGTCGGGTCGTTCATGATCTCGGTGACGATCAGGTCGCCGGCGACGAGGTCGTCGACGCTGAGGCCGATCATCTCCGGCGGCATGTAGCCCTCGAGATCGCTGAGCATCCGCGGGGCGATCTTGAAGTTGTCGAAGCTGAAGTGGAGCGGCCCGTTGATCGCCGTGAAGCTCGCGCCGACCCCGAAGTCCGGGAAGTCGGGCTCGTTCATGTAGACGTCGTACATCATCTCGTCGACGTAGAGCGAGTCGACCATGTCGCTGACGACGAACTCGTCGAAGCCGGGCTCCTCGACGACGCCGAGGGGCTCCCCCTCGATGCGGATAAGGACGCCCTCCCAGGGCTCGGCGGCGATCGGATCGCCGACGACCGCGAGGTCGACGAGCTCCGGCGCGGGGAGCAGCCCCTGGTTGCCGGTCGGGGTGATCATCCCCATCGAAGCGTTGATCTCGGTGAGGCCGTTGAAGTCATCGGCGACGCCCATCACGTCGACCTCGTCGCCGAGCTGGAGGCCGGAGATGTCCGGGCCCATGTCGCCGACGTAGACCCAGACGCCGCTGTACTCGCCGCCGGGGGGCTCCTGGACGAAGATGCCCCCGGTCGCCTTGGCGGTGACGATCACGCCCTGGACGTCGACGTCAGTCGCCGGCGGGATGATCTCCTGCTGGATGTCGTAGATCGTGTCGTCCTCGAGGCCGCCGGTGGTGTCGGTGTCTGTGGCCGTGCCGGTGTCGGTGTCGGTGTCGGTGGCGGTCGGGTCGGTGTCCGTCGCGGTCGGATCGGTGTCGGTGGCGGTCGGGTCGGTGTCCGTCGCGGTCGGGTCGGTGTCCGTCGCGGTCGGGTCGGTGTCCGTCGCGGTCGGGTCGGTGTCCGTCGCCGACGTCGTCGGGCCGGTCGTCTCGCTCGTGCTCGTCGTCGTCGTCGTCGCCGTCGTGCTCGTCGTCGTCGTCGTGTCGGTGTCGGTGTCGGTGGTGCTCGCGGTGTCCGAGGTCACCGCGTCGTCCCCGTTGCAGCCGGCGAGGCCGATGCCGGCGGCGAAGAGGAGGAGAGTCGTGCGCTGCAAGGTCATATTCAGGGACATTAGGGGTCCTTTCTCGATCGCCGCGAAGCTACGCGCGGCGTCCCCCTGGTTCAAGCGAATGCGCGCACTCGTCACGCCCCTGTCATCGGCGCGTCACCGGATGCGCGATCGCGCGCGTCGCCGCGCAATCCCGCGTAAATGCTGACCTCCGCCTTCGTACGGTGTTTCGCGCGCTTGCGATCGGAGCGCGCATCGGCGTGCGCGCGGCGTGTACCTAGCGGCGCCGTGGCAAAACTCCCGCCCGCGCGTCGACCCGCGCCGGCTCGCTCCTGCGTGCGCAGGGACCGTGACGATCGTCGCGCTCGCGCAGCGAGCAGCGGTTCAGAGCGCTTCTTCAGAGAGACGCCGCGGTCGACGGGGCGAGGTAGGGCTTCGACGACGCGGTCCCGCAGGCAGCTCGCCACGCGCTCGCGCTTGGCACCCGGCGCAGCGGCGCTTCGGTGCGCCGAGGAGAGCGCCGACGATGGCTCGGGCGCCGAGAGGGTCGATGGGGGCGCAGCCTCCTAGCCGTCGATGAGTTCGCGGAAGCGGGGATCGTCAGCGAGGTCGGCGAAGTCGTCGTCGTCGGCGATCGCCGCCCTCAGCTCTGGCTCCGCGGCGATCGCCGCGGCGACGTGCTCGAGGGCGCGGCCGTCGTCGCCGTCGCCGCGGCGCAGGGCGTAGGCGCAGGCGATCGTGTAGTGCGCGTTGCCGTCGGCGGGGTCGAGCTCGAGGGCGCGGGTGATCGAGGCGACGCAGCGGTCGTAGGCCCCGAGCTTCACCTCGGCGAGGCCGAGGCCGTACCAGGCGGCGTGGCTCGCGGGGCACTCCTCGACGTTGCGGCGGTGCGCGGCGAGGCACTCGTCGCCGCGGCCGAGCGTCCGCAGGACCATCGCGGCGTTGCTCCGGGCGCTGCAGCGGTCATCCCCCGTCAGCCCCTCGGCGGCGCGCATGAAGGCCGCGGCCGCCGCTTCGAGGGCGCCGGCGTCGTAGAGGAGGACCGCGCGGCCGAAGTGGAGCTCGCCCGTGTCGACGCCGAGCTCGGCGGCGCGGTCGAGGGCGGCGAG
>JAGQIT010000774.1 GCA_020431135.1 Myxococcales bacterium
CGTCGACCTCGCTCGCTTCGAGAACGCGCCGCTGCGCCGAGCGGGGCAGGCGAGGGCAGGCGAGGGCGCGCGAGGGGTGAGGACCTCTTCGGCATCGTCCTAGGGCGCGTGCTTGATCAGGAGAACGTCGGTGTCGAAGCCCTCGATGATCGCGACGGTGCCGACGCTGACCACGTTGTCGTCGCCGTCGACCGCGACCGCCGCGAGCTCGTCGTCGCCGCTGCCCTCGCCGTCGATCACCTGCATCCACTGCTCCGCGCCGTCGCCGTCGTACTTGGCGACCCAGGCGTCGAGGCCCTGGCCGTTCACCTCCTGGTGGCCGACCGCGAGGATGAAGCCGGCGCTGTCGATCGCCAGGCCGTGGATCGAGTCGTCGCCGCTCGCCGGGCCGTTGAGCCCCTGGGTCCAGACCTCGGCGCCGTCGGCGGTGTAGCGGGCCGTCCACGCGTCGGCGCCGTTGCCCGCGCCCTGGTCCTGGCGGCCGCCGACGACGAGCCAGCCCTCGTCGCTGACGGCGATCGCCGTCCCCCAGTCGGGGCCGCTGACGGGGCCGTCGACGGTCATCGACCAGACCTCGTCGCCGCTGGCGCTGTAGCGGGCGATCCACGCGTCGAAGGAGGTCGCCTGCGCGAACTCGCGGCCGGCGACGTAGATGTCGCCGCTGCCGTCGACCGCGACCGCGGCGATCGAGTCGGGGCCCCCGTCGGCGCCGGCATGGACCGCGCTCCAGACCTCGCCGCCGCCGTCGTCGAAGCGGCGCAGGAGGGCGTTGGTGTCCATGCCGTCCTTGGTCGAGCCGCCGCCGATGAAGTGGGTCGCCGAGAACATCGCCAGGGACGCGATGTTGTCGGCGGCGTCGCCCGTGAGCTGCCAGAGGATCTGGCCGTTGGGGTCGCACTTGCTCAGCCACGGCACGGTCGTCTGCTGGCCCTGCAGCGTCTGTCGCCCGGCGACGACCATGAAGCCGGCGTCGTCGCCGGTGATCGCGACGCCGAGGTCGTTCTGGGTCGCGCCGCCGTCGTAGTTGCGCGTCCAGATGCTGACGCCGATCGGGTCGTACTTGCGGATGAAGATGTCGCTCTTGGCGAGCGGGTCGACGACCGTGGCGATGATGTAGATGTTGCCGGCCGCGTCGGTGGCGACGTCATAGCCCTTGTCGAGCTCCATGTCCCCGCCGTCGACGATCTCGCGGAACCACTCGCCGCCGGGGAGGAGCGTGCAGTCGGCCTCGCAGCCGTCGCCGCCGGCGTTGTTGCCGTCGTCGCAGGACTCGCCCGGCTCGATGATCCCGTTGCCGCACTCGGCCGGGCCGGTCGTCGTCGTCGGGTCGGTCGTCGTCTCTGTCGGATCGACCGTCGTCGTCGTCGTCGGATCGACCGTCGTCGACGTCGGTCCGGTCGTCGTCGTCGGGCCGGTCGTCGTCGTCGTCGGGCCGGTCGTCGACGTCTGGCTGTCGGCGTCGCTCTCGCTCTCGCCGCTGCCGCCGGCGCACGCCCAGGAGAACGCCGCTGTGATCACGAGGGCGACGCCGCGGCCGCGCGCGCGCGTCCCCGTGGGGTCCTTCAAGCCAAGCATGCTCTCCACGCTAGGCCACGGGCGGCGCCGCTGGCAAGCCGGCGAGCGCCCGCGCGAGCGCGTCGCAGAGCGCCCCCTCGGCCGCGCGATCGAAGGCGACGAACATCGGCCCGCTGTTGATCTCGAGGAAGAGCGGGCGCCCGGTCGCCGGGTCGGCCTTGAAGTCGGCGGCCGCGAAGTCGAGGCCGAGGGCGTCCATCACCCGGAGGACGCCGGCCGCCAGCCCGTCGGGGACCGGCCGCGGCTCGATCGTCGCCGCGCGATCGCGGCGGTAGTCGAGGTCGTCGGCGATCACCTCGAAGGCGAAGAAGGACGCCGGCCCGGCGCCGGAGCGCGCGAGGTCGTGGCGGACGCCGTAGACCCGCAGCTCGGGCGGGACGAGCTCGGGCTGGACGATCGCCG
>JAGQIT010000775.1 GCA_020431135.1 Myxococcales bacterium
GAAGGCGTTGGCGCCGATCGCCTCCATCGCCTCGCTGACGGTCCACACCGCCTGCTTCGCCGTCACCGCCTTGGCCATCGGCGTGAGGATCCGGACCAGCGCAGCCGCGCCCTCGTCACCGTTCTCGGCGCGGTCGAGCGCGGCGATCATCGAGAACACCCCGACGGTCGACGCGAGCTGCTCGGCGACGAGGTCGGCGACCGTCGCCCGCCACAGCGGCAGCTCCCACAGGCGCGCGCCGAAGGCCCGGCGCTGGTCGCCGTAGGCCAGCGCCTCGAGGCATGCCCGGCGGATCAGCGCGAGGCTGGCGACGGCGTTGTAGGTCCGCGACAGGTTGATCATCTCGGCCATCGCCTTGAAGCCCTCGTTCGCCCCGGCGATCAGCGTCGCCTCGGCGTCCTCGAGGATCACCTCGCCGGTCGCCATCGACCGCGTGCCGAACTTGTCCTTGAGGCGCTCGATCCGGATCCTGTCGCCGTTGCCGGCCGGGCGCTCGCGCAGGAGGAGGAAGAGGCCGAGGCCGCGGGTGCCGGCGCCGCCCTCGGGCATGCGCGCGAGGACGAGGATCGCCTTCGCCGTGACGTTCGAGCAGAACCACTTGTGGCCGCGCAGCAGCCAGCGGTCGCCGTCGCGGATCGCCTCGACCGAGTTGGCGCCGACGTCCGAGCCGCCGACGCGCTCGGTGAGGAACATCGCGCCCTGCCACAGCGCGTCGACGTCGTCGGTCGTCAGGCGGGCGAGCGCCTCGGCGACCGCCGGGTTCGAGGCGTCGCGGCGCTCGAGCACCCAGGCGGCGCCGTCGGTCATGCAGATCGGGCAGAAGAGGCCCGACTCGCTCTGGGCGAAGTAGTAGCCGCCCGCGAAGCCGGCGAGGTGGCGGATCGCCCGGTGCTCCTTGAGGAAGGCGGGGTCGTACTTGAGCTTGACGATCCCGGCGCCGTAGCTGAGGCGCTCGAGCTCGGCGTAGGCCGGGTGGAAGTCGACCCGCTCGGCCCGCTCGCCGCGGAGATCATGGGTGCTCAGGGTCGGCGAGTGGCGATCGGCGAGGGCCGAGAGCGGCTCCGCGAGCGCGCCGTTGCGCCCGAGGCGGGCGATGTGCGGGCGGACGGCCGCGTAGCGCTCGCCGAAGAGGCGGCCCCAGAGCGCGTCCGCGAGCGGATCGGCGGCGAAGAGGTCGTCGTGAACAGGCGTCGGGATGTTGTGCGGGACGTTCACAGCGGGCCCAGGAGAGCGGAGCGGGCCGGCGAATGCAAGCGCTTTGCGGCGCGCCCGCGGGCGTCCGAGTGCGGCCAAGCGCCGACATCGATGACGCCGCAGTGTCAGCTCACGCCGACGATCTGCGACGATGTGCCCGGCCGCGGATCGCCCCGCGCCGCGAAGGAGTCAGGCCATGAACACCTCGAAGAAGATCATCGCTGTCGTCGGCGCCACCGGAGCGCAGGGCGGCGGCGTCGTCAAGGCGCTCGCCGAGCGCGGCACGTTCCGCGTCCGCGCCCTCACCCGCGATCCGAGCAAGGCCGAGGGCCTCGCCGACGAGGTCGTGCGCGCCGATCTCGATGACCCCGCGTCGCTCGCCGCGGCCTTCGCCGGCGCCCACGGGGTCTTCGTCGTCACCAACTTCTGGGCCGGCGCCGACGAGCTCGCGCAGGGCCAGCGGGCGATCGCCGCGGCCAAGGAGGCCGGCGTCGACCACTTCATCTGGTCGACCCTCCCGGACGTCGAGGCGCTCACCGACGGGACCCTCGACGTCCCGCACTTCACCAACAAGGCCCACGTCGACGCCCTCGTCGCCGCCGCCGGCTTCGCCCACCACACGTTCGTCGAGCCGCCCTTCTACTATCAGAACCTCGCCGGCGCCCTCGCGCCGCAGCCCGCGGAGGACGGCAGCAAGGTCTTCCGCGCGCCCATGGATCCGAGCGCCAAGGTGATCCTCATGGGCGACATCACCGAGTTCGGCCGCCTCGTCGCCGCCGCCTTCGAGCGCGCGGACGAGGTCGGGTCCGGCCAGCACCTCGCGCAGTGCGGCGCCCTCGCTAGCGGGGACGACGTCGTCGCCGCCCTGCGCGATCAGGGCCACCGCGTCAGCTTCCAGCGGGTGCCGGCCGAGCACTGGGATCAGGCGTTCCCCGGCGCCGCCGAGCTCCGCGAGATGATGGAGTTCTTCGAGCGACACACCTACTTCGGCCCGGACGCCGCGGCGAAGATCGCCGCCGCCGACGCGATCGTCGACGCGCCCTTCACGGACCTCGCGACCTGGACCCGCGCCAACCTCGAGCCCTAGCCGCCGGCCAGAACGTCGCCGCCGCGGCGCTCTGGCGCGGAGCGCCGCGCGGGCGCATGAGCGCGCGAACGTGGCAGCGCCGCTCTCAGCCCGCCGCTCCGCCCGTCGAGGCGCTTCAGCCTTGCGGCCGGGGGCCCGGCGGGACTATGTCTGATCGACCGAGGGGAGCGATGACGAAGCGCACGAAGCCTGGGGATCTGCAGCCGGCGACCGTCGCCCAGGCCCACCTCGATCTCTCCGATCCCGGCAAGGCGTTCCTCGGCCTCCGGCAGTTCGCCGAGGACAACGCGCGCGAGACCATCGCCTGGTACCTGCGCGGGCGCCGACTCCAGGGGCGGCTGTCGAAGGCGCTGACCCTGGCGACGCTCCTCCTCGCGGCCTCCGGCGGCCTCCTGCCGCTCTTCGGCGCGGCCGAGATCGAGCTGCCGCTCCTCGGCGCGGCGAAGCACTACAACCTCTACGGCTACATCGCCTTCGCGGGCGCCGGCGCCTGCCTGATCTTCGATCGCCTCTTCGGCTTCTCGAGCGCGTGGATGCGCTACATCACCACGAGCCAGACCCTCCAGCGCAAGCTCGAGGCCTTCGACCTCGAGTGGCTGGCGATCTGGCTCAAGGTCGACAAGGGCCAGCCGAGCGCCGATCAGCAGGCGGACCTCCTCGAGCTCCTGCACCGCTTTCGCATGGAGACCCTCGAGGTCGTCGAGAAGGAGACCCAGACCTGGATCGCGGAGTTCAGCCGCAACCTGATGAAGCTCGACTCGATCGCCCGCGTCGGCAAGGAGAACCTCGAGTCGCGGTTCGCCAAGCCGAGGCAGCGGCCGACCGGCGAGAAGTGACGCGGCGCAGCCTCGCACAGACGCGTCCCGCACCTGGCGATGAGACGCCAACACGACGCGGCCGCCCGCGGACCCTCGTGACCTTGCGATCACGAGCGCCACGCGGGCGACTCCGGTGACGACGCGCTCCGAGGAGCGAGCGCACCGGTCGACGACGACGCGGCCGCCGAGAGGCGCTCGCGATCCTGGGATCACGAGCGCCGCGCGAGCGACCGCGTCGTCC
>JAGQIT010000776.1 GCA_020431135.1 Myxococcales bacterium
GCGCCGCGGCGCGCTCGAGGAGAAGTCGGGCGACTACGCCAACGCCGAGTTCAGCCTGCGCCGGGCGCTGTGGGCCGCCGAGGCCGGCCGCCACGACGAGGTCGCCGTCGACGGGCTCACGCTGCTGCTCGGGGTCGTCGGCGATCGGCTCGCGCGCCACGAGGACACCAAGGCGCTGACCGAGCGGCTGACGGCCGCGCTCGCCCGGCTCGGCGACGACAACCTGCGCAAGGCGCAGGCGTACAACACCATCGGCCGCGTCTACGCGAGCCAGGGCGAGTACGAGGAGGCGGTCAAGCTGCAGCTCAAGGCGGTGCGGCTCGGCGAGCAGCTGTTCGACGGCGGCAACCACCCGGTCGTCGCCACCTTCCTCCTCGATCTCGGCCAGGCCCACGAGAGCCTCGATCACGACGACGAGGCGCGCGCGCGCTACGAGCGGGCGCTCGCGATCCTCGAGGAGAGCCTCGGCGAGCGCCACCCCGACGTCGCCGCGAGCATGAGCAACCTCGGGATCCAGCTGCGCAGCGCCGATCGCCACGCGGAGGCGCGGGCGCTCCTCGAGCGCGCGCTCGAGATCCGCGAGGAGGCGCTGGGCCCCGAGCACCCGGACGTGATCGCCTCGCTCAACAACCTCGCCGGCCTCCTCACCGCGATGAACGAGCACAGCGACGCGCTCGCGGCCTACGAGCGGGCGCTCGCCCGCCTCGAGGCGGCGGGGGGCGTCGACGGCGAGGCCGGCAGCGATCGCAAGATGGAGGCGACGATCGCCTACAACATCGGCCTCAGCCACGTCTTCCTCCGCGACGAAGAGGCGGCGCGGCGGGCCTTCGAGCGCTCCCTGGCGCTCTTCGAGGGGCTCTACGGCGACGCCAACGCCTACGTCGCCTTCCCGATCGAGGGGATCGCCGACACCTACCTGGGCGAGGAGCGCTACGACGAGGCGCTCGCGTTCTTCGAGCGGGCGCTGGCGATCCGCCGGGAGACGCAGGGCGCGGATCACCCGGAGTACGCGCGCAGCCTCAGCCGGATCGCCAACATCCAGCGCCAGCGCGGCGCCCTCGAGGAGGCGCTCGCCCTCGATCGCGAGGCGCTGGCGATCTACGAGAACAGGCCGGATCCCTTCCGGATCGTCGTGCTCCTCGGGCTCGGCGAGACCGCGAGCAAGCTGGGGCGTGATGAGGAGGCGATCGCGAGGTTCGAGGAGGCGCTCGCCCTGGCGAAGACGAACGAGAACCCGCTGCGTGAGGCGAGCGCCGCCTTCGCGCTGGCGCAGGCGCTGTGGAAGCGGCCGGCCGCGCGGGCGCGGGCGCTGGCCCTCGCCGAGGCGGCGGAGGGCGTGCTGATCGACAAGGGGAGCCCCGACACCGCGGCGGCGGTCGTCAAGTGGCTCGGCGAGCGCCGCAAGTGAGGGCGCGGCGCGTCAGCCCGAGGTCGGCGCCCCGCCGATCACGATCTCGTACTCGGAGAAGCAGTTGATGCAGAAGTACTGGCGGGCGGTGTCGACGACGACGTCGTAGTCCCAGCCGCCGCCGCTGACGAGGCCGCGGCCGCGGTCGGTGATCACGACCTCGGCGCCGTCGCTGTGGGTGAAGCGCAGGGCCTGGCGCTGCGGCGCGGAGTCGCCGAGGTCGCCGCAGACCCCGTCCGGGCACGGCGACGGGCAGGCGTCGTCGACGTCGTCGACGCTCAGCGGCGTGAAGCGCTCGGCGGCCGAGCTGTAGCTCTCGTAGCGGAGGCCGGCGAGGAGGAGGTGCTCGCCGCCCGCGTCGTGGATCGCGAACCAGTCGCCGCCGACGATGTGGTGGCCGACGCCGACCCAGCGCGCGTCGAGCTCGACGACGTCGTCGACCGCGAGGGCGACCTGGAGGTCGGCGGGGGTGCTGACGTCGATGGCGATCGTCGCCGTGCCGCCGCCCTGATCGGCGCAGTCGAGCGCGAGGGCGATGTCGCCGGCGGCCGAGGCGAAGGCGGCGACGGTGCAGGTGGCGACGACGTCGAGCGTCGCCGGCGAGCCGTCGCCGGTCCCCGGGTCCTCGACGGTCCACTCGCCGAAGTCGATCGTGAAGGACGCGGCCGCGGCGGCGTCCTCGTCCGGGCATTGATCGCCGTCGGTGTCGCCGTCAGTGTCGGTGTCGGTGTCGGCGGCGGTGTCGGTCGCCGCGTCGGTGTCGCTCTCTCCGTCGGAGTCACCCGCGGCGGGCGTGCAGGCGGCGAGGGCGAGGGCGAGGGCGAGGAGCGGCGAGGTCGAGCGGAGCATGCTCGCCCTAGGAGCAAGGGGGGTGCCGGCGGAGAACCTCAATGATCTCCGCGAGGCGACCGCGCGGCCGGGTTCAAGCTGACATCGGCGCCATGGCGCCGGCGTCGGGCGGGCGCGGGCGCTCGCACGCCGTGTCCCGGCGCATGCTGGGCGCTGTCCTCTCGTTCAGGTGATCCCGGCGACGCGGAGGACCGACTTGCGCAGCTTGCCGAGGGCGGCGCGCGTCTCCGCGTAGACGACGTCCATCACGTCCTCGAGGGCGTCGTCCTCGACCCACGCGTCGGTGAGGACGTCGCGCGGGACCTGGCGCCGGAGCATGCGGTAGACGTGGGCCGCGAGGTGGAGGTCGTCGAGCATCCCGTAGGGGCCGAGGTCCTCCTCGGGGAGCACGTCGTCGGGGACGACGAAGTAGGCGAGGACCGCGTTGACCAGGCGCCGCGCGTCGCCGACGACCCGCGGGTCCATCATCAGGCGCGAGTAGAAGTCGAAGACGTCGCCGGCGCGGAGGATCGCGTCTTGGTGGGCGCCGACGTAGCCGTGGACGAAGCGTCGGACCTCTGCGCGATAGTCTGGAGCTTCGAACATGCCTCGAGTCTACGCCCCCGCGCGGCGGCGTGTGGTCGATTCCCGCGCGTCGCGGGCCGCGAGGAGGCGATCCGCGCGCGCGCGTCGGCGTCGTCGGCCTGCGCCGAGGGGGGGGCCAGAGCTCGCGCCGCGCCTCACAGCCTGCGCGCGACGTCAGCCAAGAACGCGGCGAGCTCCGCGAGCTGGCCCTCTTCGAGGGGTATCGACACCTCGCGGGCGGGCTCCTCGCGACGCGCGGGCCGGCTGATGACGACGCTCGGCGTGCCGTCGCCGCGGACGAGGCGGACGCTCGTGTCCTGCGCCTCTGCGACGAGGACGACCTCCTCGCAGAGGCCCTCGGCCAGGTCGCGCAGGCGCGGCGCGAGGAGCTTAAAGGTCTCGCCGTGGATCCACAGCGCGCCCATCAGCCGCGGTCGCACGCTGCGCGTGGCGATGTGGAGCTCGACGCCGTAGGCCCGATCGCGCTCGAGATCGACGAACTTGAGCACCGCCCGCACGCCGCGGGGCTTCGTTGAGCCGAGGTTGACGAGGTGCTTGTCGGCGCGCGCGCGTGGCATCGCTTCTCCTGCTGCTCCGCGGAGCATACGCTCGGCGGAGCCGCAGGTGACGGCGCAGGTGACGGCGCAGGCGTCGATCCTAGCGAACAGGCGCGGCGGCGCGCGGCTCAGTAGTGCCAGGGGAACTTGTGGAAGTCCGGCGTGCGCTTCTCGAGGAAGGCGTCGCGCCCCTCGGCCGCCTCGTCGCTGGCGTAGGCGAGGCGCGTGGCCTCGCCGGCGAAGAGCTGCTGACCGACGAGGCCGTCGTCGACCATGTTGAAGGCGAGCTTGAGCATGCGGATCGCCGTCGGGCTCTTGGCGTTGACCGACGCCGCCCACTCGAGGGCGACGCGCTCGAGGTCGGCGTGCGGGATGACCTCGTTGACCATCCCCATCGCCTTGGCCTCGGCGGCCGAGTAGGTCCTGCGGATGAAGAAGATCTCGCGGGCGCGCTTCTGCCCGACCATCCGCGCGAGGTACGCGGAGCCGTAGCCGGCGTCGAAGGAGGCGACGTCGGCGTCGGTCTGGAGGAACCTCGCGTGCTCCTCGCTTGCGAGGGTGAGATCACACACTACGTGCAGGCTGTGCCCGCCGCCGAC
>JAGQIT010000777.1 GCA_020431135.1 Myxococcales bacterium
TGCGCGGCGTGGCTGGCCGCCGGGCACGCCGAGGACGGGTTGTACCGGGTTGAGCCCTACGGCGAGGGGCCCCAGCCCACGCTGGCGGGGTACTGCGACATGACCACCGACGGCGGCGGTTGGTCGCTCGCGTTGCGGGCGGCGCCGGACAACGGGCTCTTTCAGTTCTGGTCGCCGCATTGGACGACGGAGACGGTGCTCAACGCGGCGAACACGGACCCGCTGCACCCTTCGGACGGCAAGTTCCCGGCGTTCAACTACGTGGTCGGCGGGGAGATCCGCGGGTGCCTGAAGCACCCGCAGACGGAGGAGTACGGGTGCAAGGCGTACGCGATGCCGGACCCGCAGACGCTCCTCGAGCTCTTCACCAACACGCCGGTGGGGTCGGACGCGTCGATGAAGGGGCTCTATTTCACCGAGACGGACGCGGAGAAGCTCGAGTGGCTGACGATCCAGGGGCGGACGGTGAACGAGGCGTCGATCAACCCCAACTACATCGAGACGGGGATCAACATCGACGACGATCAGTCGTGCTATGACGCGCGGGTCCGCTTCGGGCTGGTTCTCAACAATGAGGCGAATGTGTCGACGCTGAACGACGCGGCGGGGTTCGGGGCGTCGTCCTACTACACGTCGTCGTGCGATATCCCGGACGGCACGGATCCGCCGTGGAAGACGGCCTGCGGGTTCGCGGCCGGGCCGAATATCTACAATACAGCGGGGCAGATCTGGGTCCGCTAGTCGCGGTGTCCGAGGACTCGACGCACTTCGGCGCACCGAAATCGTCGGCCCTCCAGACTCCTTCGTGACCCCGCGGTTCCGCGGCGTACTGCAGAGGGTCGGCGATATCAGGCGAGCGAGCGCGCGCGCGCGCGCGGCGAATCCTCGGGCAGCCTTCGCTACCTCGGCGCGCGCTCCGATAGCGATGACGCTGCAATGGCACGAGCGGTCGCGCCGTGTCGGAGCCCCTGTTCGACGCTACAGAGAACCCCGCCGCCGCTTGCCGACGCGAGCGGTCGCCGCGGCCTCGCGTGCGTCAGCGGCGTCGCCAGGAGAGAGGCGGTAGGTGTCAAAGACAGCGCAGCCGACGGCGGTCGCGCTCGTGTCGGAGCCCCCGTTCGACGCGACAGAGAACCCTGCCGCCGCTTGCCGACGCGAGCGGTCGCCGCGGCTCCGTTGCGTCAGCGGCGTCGCCAGGAGAGCGGCGGGAGATGTCAAAGACAGCGCAGCCGACGGCGGTCGCGCTCGTGTCGGAGCCCCCGTTCGACGCTACAGAGAACCCCGCCGCCGCTTGCCGACGCGAGCGGTCGCCGCGGCCTCGCGTGCGTCAGCGGCCTCGCTAGGAGAGAGGCCGTAGATGTCGAAGACGGCGCGGTCGATGGCGTCGCGGTCGCGCGGATCGGCGGCGATGAGGGCGGCCTGTTGGGCGGGGGTGAGGGCGCTCCAGGGCGGGGTGCGGATCCGCCGGAGGTACTGGGCCTGGAAGCGGAGGAAGCCGCCGGACATCTTCACGCAGTAGGCGGCGACGATGAGAACGGCGATCGACGAGCGCAGCACGGTGGCTAGGGCGCGGAGGTCCCAGGGCTCCTCGGAGCGCGGCGCGTCGGCCTGCGACGCGGTGATGTAGTAGAGGTTGTGGTGCGGGTAGTAGCGGCCGGGATCATAGGCGACCTCGGCCTCGCCCTTGATGTCGGGGATCAGCAGCTTGGCGGTCGTCGTCAGCTCGGCGTAGATCCGATCGATGGTCCGATACCAGCGCCTGGGGTTGCGCTTGGCGACGTGGCGTCGACGCAGGCGCGCCTCGTGCTTGGTGATGTAGGCGGCGAACTCGGGGTAGCGGTCGAGGGGCGCGAGGTCGCCGTCGGCCTCGAAGGGGTTGATGATCCCGGCGCCGCCCCAGCGGATCGTCCCGCCGATGAGGTCGCGGGCCATGGCCAGCGGCAGCTTGCGCGCGGGCTCGACGGGGAGCGCCGCGAGGTCGCCGACGAAGAGCTGATCCGCGCCGGAGGCGACGCCGATCCCGACCCTGAGACCTGCGCCCTCGAGGGTCGGGAAGTCGGCCTCGAGGCGCCGGAGGAGCCGGGTCGGGCCGGAGCTGTCGAGGATCCACGGGGCGTCGCCGGCGGTGAGGGAGGCGATCTCGCCGACGCGCGGGTCGCTGCGCGGGCCGTCGCGGAGCATCGCGGCGACGAGGCGGCGCAGGGAGGCGCGGCTGATCTCGGGGCGCCGGGCGATCCGCGTCACGCCGGCGCCGCCGCGGCGGATGACGGTGATCGCGGCGTAGGCCATCACGGGGGCCTGGAAGGCGTTCGTCCCCTCCATGTCGACGGCGTGCTCGACGTGGTAGTCGGCGGCGATCCGCGCCCGCAGCGGGCCGCCGAAGCGGTTCTTCATCCAGCGGTTGGCGCAG
>JAGQIT010000056.1 GCA_020431135.1 Myxococcales bacterium
GAGCTGCCCTCGCCGCCGGTCGACGTCGATGTATCAGCATCGGTGGACAGCCCGCTCGCGGACGCCGCGGTCTCCGCCTCGAGGGTGTCGTCTCCACACCCCGCGGCCCCCGCGACGGCGATGCAGACCGCTGCGCGCAGCCCTATCCACATGAACCGCGGGCCAGCGCCCGCCTTCTTGGCCGAATTCTCCATCGGTCGCGTCCTTGCTAGGCAGACCCCGCGTCCGTGCGGGGTCGCGGCCTGAGTGTAGCTACAACCGAAGCGAAGCCCACGGCTTTCAGAAGGCTATTTATGTAGGCCAGCGAACAAATTTCCCTCACATGAAATTACTGCCCTCCGCGCCCCCTTCGAGACCACGACCTAGCGCCCCTTCACTGCCCGTCAAACGAACATATCCGAAAGGACATGTACATCCTGACATGTCCCGCGACCCCCGCGCGAGCGTGCACAGCGCGCGCACATTGCCTGGAAAACGTGCGAATCCGACATGTGTGGGATCCCATGGGCCGCCGTCCGCGCGTCCGCTGACGCCTGCGAACGCGGTAGTTCTCGCCCTCTGAGGCCGCCAGGCCGAAACAACGAAAAGCGCGCTGCGCATGATCTCCCACAGGACAAGACCACAACATATTGGGTTGGAGTGCCGAGCCGATCCACGACATCTTGGGGCGCGCGTGCAGCCCTCGCGCGAGCGCTCGTTCGCCGCGCGCCAGCGCAACTGCCAGTGTCACTTTGCGTGCATATACAGCGGCTCGACTTCGCGCCTGAACAGACGTGCACAGGGCACTACGAAAGGCCTGGAACCACCGTTATGATGGTCGCCCTCTCAAGCCAGGTCTTGACCCAGACCGTGCCGAGCATCGCAAACGACCGGCGCCGAAGCGCCACCCCTGCCCGCACGCGACCGACGTCCTGCCAACCGGCTGTCGCGCGTCCAGGTGCAATTCAAGGAGCAAAGATCTGATGCGAAGCCTCCTTCCCGCGCTCCTCTGCTGTGGCCTCGTCGCCGCCTGTAACGGCGACGCCGGTGAGAGCGAGACCAACGACCTCCGCGACGAGGTCATCGACAGCTCCGGCGAAGCCGCCTCGATCGTCGACGACGAGCTCGCCAGCGACGACGACGACGCCGCCGAAGACGACGACGACGCGAGCGTCGACGCCGACGCCGGAGACAACGAGGCCGCGCCCGCGGCCGCCGACGACGGCGACTTCGAGTTCCTGCCGAAGACCTGCGTCCACTCGCTCGACGAGAAGCGGCCGCGGATCACCAAGTCGTCGCAGGAGCGGACCAAGCTCGTGATCCGCCACGTCGCCAAGCGCCTCGGCATACACAACGACTTCCGCAAGCTCCTCGCCCTCATCGCCCTCCGCGAGTCGAGCTACCAGGCGGGCCTCGTCCACCGCCTCTCGCCTGACCTAAACGCCAGCTACGTGAGCTGGCGGAAGATGTCGAAGCGCTACGAGGACAACCCCTTCGCCGACGACCCGACGGTGTGGCAGACCTACGGCCTCTTCGGGATGAACTCGAACTACTTCACGCTCCTCTGGGACAAGAGCGCCGACCCGCGGGTGCTCTGCGATCCGATCATCGACCTCCTCCTCTACCGCCGGGCCGCCGTCCGGGCGCTGCGCAAGATCAACAGCGGCGCGATCCGCTGCAAGGACGCCAGCGGCGAGAGCTTCGACATCACCCTCGAGCCGACGTGGTTCAACATCCACCGCGCCGTCTCCGGCGGCAAGATCTGTCCTTCGAAGCATGAGGACCGAGCGGCGACGATGCGCAAGTACTTCGTCGCCCGCGCGACCCGCTCCGGCATCGACCCCGACGCCGTCGTCACCATGAAGATGCTCGGCAAGGAGCCGACCGAGAGCGAAGAGGGCGACGCCTGGGACGACCAGGAGCGCATGGTCATGGGCCTGTGGGAGGAGATCGAGGCGATCGAGAGCGAGGAGGCGGAGAAGCTCCGCGCCCGTGAGGAAGCCAAGGCCGCCCGCAAGGCCAAGCGCCTGCGCGGCGGCAGCGACGACGAGTGAGGCCGCGTCCCCCCGGTTTGGCCGCGGGTAGACGCCTGCAAGCCACAAGCGGCGGCCGCGGGGGCGCCCGCGGAGCGACCCCGCCCCGCGGACGCCGAGAAGCGCAGCCCGCTGGCCGTCGCCCCGGGTCTCCGTGCTAGACTCCGTCGGCCTTGACGACGAGCACCCGACACGTGACCAACGCCTGCATCTCGGGCACAGGCTTCTACGTCCCCCCGCGCGTCGTCACCAACGACGACCTCATCAAGACCTACGGGATCGAGACCTCCGACGCGTGGATCCAGCAGCGGACCGGGATCGAGGCCAGGCGCTACGCCGAAGCAGGGATCGGCAGCGCCGAGCTCGGAGAGCACGCCGCCCGGGCGGCCCTCGCCCAGGCCGGCCTCGAGCCCGTCGACCTCGACCTCATCGTCTTCGCCACGCTGTCGCCGGAGTTCGCGTTCCCGGGCAGCGGCGTCATCCTCCAGGATCGCCTCGGCCTCAACAGCGGCGCCAACGCCAAGCACGTCCCGGCCCTCGACGTCCGCAACCAGTGCTCGGGCTTCCTCTACTCGCTGGCGACGGCGAACGCGATGGTCCGCTCGGGCGCCTGCAAGCACGTCCTCGTCGTCGGCGCCGAGACCCACTCGGCGGCCCTCGATCTGTCGACGCGCGGGCGCACCGTCTCGTCGCTCTTCGGCGACGGCGCGGGCGCGGTGATCGTCTCCGCGACCGACGACGACAAGGGGATCCGCGGGGTCCACCTCGGCGCCGACGGCTCGCAGGCCGAGACCCTCTGCCAGCGCGTCTGGGACATCCGCGAGCGCCCCTTCATCCCGCTCGACGACGAGGGCTACGGCCGCGTCTCCCCCGAGTTCATGTACGCGCACATGGACGGGCGGATGGTCTTCAAGCACGCCGTGGCGAAGATGAGCGGCGCGCTCAAGACCGCCTGCGAGGCCGCCGACGCCACCCTCGACGACGTCGACCTCTTCTTCTTTCACCAGGCGAACCTGCGGATCAACCAATACGTCGCGGAGCTCCTCAAGCTCCCGGCCGACAAGGTCCCGCACAACATCGAGCGCTACGGCAACACGACCGCGGCGACCCTGCCGATCCTCCTCGCGGAGACGGTCGCTGAGGGGCGCCTCAAGCCGGGCATGAAGATCGCCATGGTCGCCTTCGGCTCCGGCTTCACCTGGGGCTCGGCGCTCATCGATTGGTAGCGGCGCGCCTCGACGCGCGACTTCGCCCTGGGCGAATTACGGCGCGCTTCCGCGCGTCGGTGGGAGGTGGTTTAAGTGAGGCGGATATCGGCGGTGTTCCACAGGAGGTGCAGCGGCCCGCTCGCGCCCCTCGTCGCGCTCACGCTCTTCGGCGTCGCCTGTCCGCCGAAGCAGGCGGAGGGAGACGCCACCACGCCGCCGATGGTGCCCCCGGCGGTCGCCGACGCGCCGCCGACCACCCCCGGCCGCCAGATCCCGACCGTCGCCCCGGTCCCCTTCGCCGCCAAGGACAAGGTGCCGATCACCGAGACGATGGCCAACCGCGTCGCCATCGACAAGGCGGCGACCCACCTCAAGAACGACCCTGAGCTCGAGCTCCTCCTCATCGGCCGCACCGACTCCTACCGCGCGCCCGCGGCCAAGAACCTCGAGCGGGGGCTGCGGCGCGCAGACGAGGTCGCCGACGACATCATCCGCCGCGTCGGCGTCGACGCCTCGCGGATCCACGTCGGCTCGCGCGGCCAGGCGAACCCGGAGGCGTCGAACGAGACCCCGGAGGGCCGCGCGCACAACCGCCGCGTCGAGTTCTACTTCTTCTATCCCGACGGCGAGCCGCTGAGCTCCCGCTTCGACTTCCGCATCGTGATCCGCGGCGAGGATCCGCCCGCTGCGCGGGAGTAGCCCGAGACGGAGACACCATGCCCACGACGCCGAGACCTCCACGGATGGCCTGCTTCTTCGATGGCACCGCGATCGCCGCGGCGTGGCGCCGCCTCGAGGAGAGGCGCCCGCCCGCCCTCGACCTCCCGCTCCTCGCCGACAAGATCGCCGGCTGGCTCGGCGGGACGGCGACGCAGGTCAGCTACCGCCCGCCGGCCCTCCGCTCGCCGATCGCCCGCCGCCGCGCCGCCGCCTACGAGCGCGCCCTCGCCGAGCGCGGCGTCCGCGTGGATCCTGCGGACACCGACATCGGCTCGGCGATCTTCCTCCAGCGCCTCGCCGGCGGCTTCGATCGGGCGATCGTCCTGACGAGCAGCGTCACCGCGCTCATCGAGCGCTCGCCGCTCCTGCGCGAGCTGTGCTCGCGGCCGCGACGACAGCGACCGCGACGCCTGGTGATCCACGTGGTCACCCCGCCAGGCGCCGAGATCGCCCAGCCCGCCGACACCTGGCCGGTTCTCGACAGCGGGGAGCTCGACGCGGGGATCTTCCGCCGCGCCATCCTCGGGGCGCGCCCGCGGCGGATCACAAACCCCGCGGCCTAGCCCCGAGTGCCCTGAAGAGCGCTGCAGCGCGGCCCGGTGCGGCGGCGCTTCGCGGGACCAATCGAGGCCGACGACTGCTGCGCGCGGACACTGCGACGGACACAGGCGGAGCACCGCGGCAGCCCGCAGACGTCGGCGCCCGCGCGGGCTCGGCGGGCGCGGAGGTGTCGGCCGCAGACCACGATCGTCGCCGGGCTCGGCAACGTCCTGCCGCGACGCTCCGGATCGCGCGAACGCTGCTACCCTGCCGCCCATGCGCCCGCTCCGACGCACCCCCTCGCGCCTCCTCCTCGCCGCCGCGCTCCTCTTCGCCTGTCGCCCGAGCCCGGACGCGACCGAGACCCCGACGAAGACCGCCGAGAACGGCGCCCAGGCGCCCGCCGTCGATCCCTGGGCGGCGCCCGCCGAACCCGCGCTAGCGACGATCCAAGCCCACCTCGCGTTCCTCGCCGACGACGCCCAGGAGGGCCGTCCGCCCGGGACCGAGGCCGACGTCCGCGTCCAGGAGCACGTCATCGCCGCGATGGAGGCCGCCGGCCTCGAGCCGGCCTTCGGCGGCTCGTTCCGCCAGCCCCTCGAGGTGATCGACGGCGTCCGCCTGCGCGGCGGCAAGGCGAGCGCCCTCACCCTGGCCAAGGGCGGCGCCGTCGACCATCGCCTCGTCCCCTTCGGCCACGACACCGCCGACGCCCCTGTCGAGGCCCGCCTCGTCTACGTCGGCCAGGGGATCGCCGATCCCTCGACCGAGGGCGACTACAAGACGATCGGCAAGAAGGTCGACGGCGCGATCGCGGTGATCCTGGCGACGAGCCCCGACGATCCGCACATGCGCCCGTCGCTCAAGCGCCCGCAGTCGCGGGTGATCGCGGCCCGTGATCGCGGCGCGGTCGCGGCGATCCTCGTCGATCCGGAGCTCGAGGTCCCCTACCCCAACCACGGCGCCTACTCGGATCTCCAGATCCCGGTGATCAGCGTCGGCAAGTCGGCGGCGCAGGCGATCTTCGCCGAGCTCGGGGCCCGCGGCGACAAGCTCCCCAAGCTCGGCGCGCGCAGCCGCGGCGCCGCGTCGATCGCCACGCCGATCGAGCCGATCCGCCTCGCTACCGCCAACATCGGCGGGATCCTCCGCGGCGACGGCAGCACCGGCAAGCGCATCGTCGTCGGCGCGCACATGGATCACCTCGGCCACGGCACGAGCTCGTCGCTCGCCCCCGGCGTCGACGCGATCCACAACGGCGCCGACGACAACGCCTCCGGCGTCGCCACCCTCCTCGCCCTCGCCGAGTCGCTGGCGACGCTCCCCGCCTCTGCCCGCCCCTACGACGTCGTCTTCTACGCCTTCGCGGCCGAGGAGATGGGCCTCCTCGGGAGCAAGCACCTCGTCGACGCGCTCGCCGACGACGAGCGCGAGGTCATGGCCGCGATGCTGAACTTCGACATGGTCGGCCGCCTCCGCGACGACACCGTGATCGTCGCCGGCACCGGGACCTCGACGCCGTGGAAGGACCTCCTCGAGCGCAGCCGCGGCGCCCTGACGATCAAGGCGAGCGACGACGGCTACGGGGCCTCGGACCAGACCTCCTTCTACGAGGCCGGCGTCCCCGTCCTCCACTTCTTCACCGGGCCGCACGACGACTACCACAAGCCCAGCGACGACCTCGACAAGATCAACCTCGAGGGCGCCGCGGCGATCGGCGCGGTCGCCCAGCGGGTGATCGCCGGGATCATGCAGGACCGTCCGGAGCTCGACTACATCAAGGTCGAGCGCAAGGCGTCGAGCCGCGGCGGCTTCCGGGTGTCGCTCGGGACGATCCCCGACTACGCCGCGCAGGTCGACGGCGTGAAGCTCACCGGCGTCCGCCCGGGCGGGCCGGCGGAGAAGGCCGGGCTCAAGGCGGACGACGTGATCGTCGCCCTCGGCGGCCGCGAGATCCACAACCTCGACGACTACATGGCGGCGTTCGGCTCCCTCAAGCCGGACGTCGAGATCGACGTCGTCGTCATGCGCAAGAACGAGCGCGTCGAGCTGAAGATGACCCCCGCGCAGCCGAGCCGCCGCTAGCGGGGCGCACGAGAACGCGCAGCGCCCCAACACCGACAGGCGAGCGCGCCGATGTCAGCGGCCGTGTCGGCGCAGGAGAACATCTCCGCGTCCAGCGGCCTGACATCGGTGTCGCGGCCTCTATCGCCGATGAACGCCGTTGTGCACCCCGCGCTCCGCGGGCCTCAGCGCCGGCGCCCGTCGACCTTTGCACCTGCACTGAAAACCACGTCGGCGCTGGCCAAGCGCGGCGCGCGGGGGTCCGCGGCGCCCGGCGGCCGCCGCTCGCGTCAGCCGCCGCAGTCACTTCGTCGGCCTCGCCGGCCGACATCTGCTATCACAAATTCATAAGCGTCCACCGCGCCCGCCTCGCTACGAGAGGAACCTACCCATGCGAGCCCTTAACTCTATTACTGCCCCGCTCCTCCTCCCCGCGCTCCTCTGCCTCGCCGCCGGCTGCGGCGATGACGCGGAGCTGACCGCCACCGCCGGCGACTCGGACAGCGAGTCGACCTCGTCGACGATGTCGGCCGACGGCGACACGACCACAGGCACCACCGGCGCCGCCACAGGCGGCTCGGGCTCGGACTCCGACTCCGAGGGGACGACCACCGACGACGCCACCACGACCACGACCACGGGCGGCGTCAGCGACAGCAGCGAAGACACCGGGTCGACCACCGGCGACGGCTTCTGCGGCGACGGCCTCCTCGATCCCGGCGAGGACTGCGACGACGGCAACGACGTCGAGGGCGACGGCTGCGAGCCCGACTGCACCCTGTCGCCGCCCCCCGACGACTGCGGCAACGGCCAGCTCGACGAGGGCGAGGCCTGCGACGGCGACATGCTCCCGCTCACGGCCTGCAGCGATCTCGACGAGAAGTACACCGCCGGCGACCTCGGCTGCGCGATCAACTGCTCCTACGATCTCGCCGCCTGCGAGGTCTGCGAGGCCCCCGGCCAGGTCCTCCCCTGCGACGGCGAGTCCAACGACGTCCTCCACGCGATGGGCCTCGGCTGCGACAGCCTCGGCGGCGAGTGGGCCGACATCACCAAGCACATCCCGGTCAGCAACTTCCAGTTCAAGTCGAAGGCGACGACGGCCTACCGCGTCGTCCGCCAGTTCGGCACGTTCATGACCGGCGACACGCCGCTGTGGGGGCCCAAGGAGGGCGAGAAGTTCCTCCTGATCAGCACCGGCAACCTCCCGCAGGCGAACGCCGACGGCGTCCTGACGGCGGCGCCCGGCTCAGCCCAGACCGGCAACACGACCAACGACAACCCCGACGGCATGATGTCGCTGCCGGGGATCATGAACCACGCCAAGGGCTCGAACAACGGCACCGGCGGGACCCCGTTCGTGAACTGCGACGGCGACGGCGACTGCTCCGACACCCTCGACGCCCAGTGGAACCTCGGGACCAAGTCGGCGAACGACGTCATCTACTTCCAATTCGACGTCAAGGTCCCGAAGGGCACCTACGGCTACAACGTCGACTTCGCCTACTTCTCGGTCGAGTACCCCGAGTGGGTGAACACCTCGTTCAACGACATGGCGATCCTCTGGTCGACGAGCGAGACCTACACCGGCAACGTCACCTTCATCACCGACCTCAACGACACGCCGCGGCCGCTGACGGTCACCGCCCTCGCCCAGAGCGGCCTGATGAAGTACATGCAGGACTCGCCGGAGCTCGCCAACACCGGCTACGACCAGCAGGGGGGCGGCACCGGCTGGGCGACGGTCAAGGGCTCGGCCCAGCCCGAGGAGACCTTCACCCTCGCCTGGACCGTCTTCGACAAGGGCGACACGGTCCTCGACACCGCGCTGATCATCGACAACTGGCGCTGGGACTGCATGGGCTGCGTCCCCAGCGAGGTCGACTCCTGCGGGATCGCGCCGCAGTAGCGGAGGTCCGCGAGGGACCCGGCGGGCGCCCGCAGCCCGCCGCGAGAACTTCGGGCGCCCGCGCCTGCCCGGGTCGGCGCTGAGCGACCCGCCCAACCCCGCGTCGCGGCGTCCTGTCGGGTCGCTCAGGACCGACGCCGCGGACCACGAGCGCCCCCAGCGGCCCGCGGCGTCCATGGCGACCCCGCGGCGCCGCGGGAGATCCCCCGCGGGCTCCGGGTGCGCGGACGAAGACGGCCGAGATCGCGCTCGGGACGGCGTTGCCAGCGCTGACCGGCCGCTGGTATACGGGCGCCGAGCCCACAGGGAGCGTGGCGCTCGCTGACCCGGAGCGGCCCCGGCGGAGTCGGCCGCCGCTCCACTGAGGAATCATCCATGAAGATCCATGAGTACCAGGGCAAGGACCTGCTCCGCGACGCCGGCGTTCCGGTGCCGCAATCGCAGGTCGCGTTCACGGCGGCGGAGGCCAAGGCCGCCGCCGCCGATCTGATCGACCGCACGGGCAACGACGTGGTCGTCGTCAAGGCCCAGATCCACGCCGGCGGGCGCGGCAAGGGCCGCTACAAGGAGCACCCGGACCTCGGCGGCGTCAAGGTCGTCAAGGGCGCGGACGCGGCCTTCGAGGTCGCCGAGAAGATGCTCGGCAGCACCTTGGTGACCATTCAGACCGGTCCCGAAGGCAAGAAGGTCCAGCGCCTCCTCGTCGAGCAGGGCATGGACATCGCCCGCGAGCTCTACGTCGGCATGACCCTCGACCGCGCCACCGGCCGCGTCACCGTGATGGCGTCGACCGAGGGCGGCATGGAGATCGAGGAGGTCGCCGCGCACACCCCGGAGAAGATCCTCAAGGAGACCATCGATCCGGCGATCGGCCTCGCCGGGTTCCAGGCGCGCAAGCTCGCCTACGGCCTCGGCCTCGAGGGCAAGGTCGCGCGCAAGATGGCGAGCTTCCTCCAGAAGCTCGCCGGCGCCTACGAGCGCCTCGACGCCTCGCTCTTCGAGATCAACCCGCTCGTCATCACCGGCGACGGCGAGGTCCTGGCCCTCGACGCCAAGGCCAACTTCGACGACAACGCGCTCTACCGCCACAAGCACCTCGAGGCGCTGCGCGACCCCGACGAGGAGGATCCGGCGGAGCTCGAGGCCAAGAAGTGGGACCTCAGCTACGTCAACCTCGACGGCAACATCGGCTGCATGGTCAACGGCGCCCGCTTGGCGATGGCGACCATGGACGTTTGCA
>JAGQIT010000778.1 GCA_020431135.1 Myxococcales bacterium
GGCCGAGGGCGGTCGCGTCGGGGCCGAGGGTCGGCGACGTGCCTTCCGGGAGCGTCCCGGCCGGCAGCGACGCGAGCTTCTCGAGGAGGCGCGAGCGCGACCAGTAGAAGTCGACGTCGTCGTCGAAGATCACGTAGATCGACGAGAAGCCGAACATCGAGATCGCCCGCACGGTCTTGACGTCGGCGACGCCGAGGAGCGCCGTCGTCAGCGGGTAGGTGACCTGATCCTCGACGTCGCGTGGCGACCGGCCGGGCCACGCCGTGAAGACGATCTGCTGGTTCTCGCCGGTGTCGGGGAGGGCGTCGACGGCGATCGGATCGCGCGGCAGCGGGTCGAGGTCCCAGGCGAAGGGGGCGACGATGAGGCCGGCGACGGCGAGGACCGCCGCGACGATCACGACGACGAGCTTGTTGGCGATGAAGAGGCCGATGAGCGCCTCCCAGCGGCGCTCGCGGGCGGCATCGCTGTTCTCGGCGGGCGCCATCAGTGCTCGTGTCCCCCCGCGTGCGCGCTCGCGGGCGCGGCCTCGTCGTCGCCGCCTGCGAGGAACTCCCCGGGGAGGACGGTCGCTCGGAAGTCGCCGCAGCGGAGCATCGCCGCACCGTAGTAGGGGTTGGCCAGCGGCTCCTCGCGCTGGATCCACGCCGCGCCCTTCGAGTCGAAGGCCATCGGGCAGTAGGCGATGCGCACGGGCTCGGTCATCGGGTTGCCGAAGCGGCCGAGGAGGTCCTCGACGGCGCCGCTGAGGTGCTCGAAGGCCCGGCGGATCGCCGCCGGACCCTCCTGCGTCGCGGCGTGGCGGGCGTGGCCGCTGAGATCGCCGGCGAGCGCCTGCCACGACTCGCGGTCGCCCTTCGAGCCCGGCGGCCGCAGGTCGTTGACGATCTCGGCGAGGCGCTCGAGGTCGCCGCGCGCCTCGGCGATCGCGTCGCCGGCGAGGTGGGCCTGGGCGTCGAGGTAGGTGGCGACGACCGGGCGCAGCGCCTCGCGCAGCTCCTTGGCGACGGGGGGCCGCTCCGCCGCGGCGTCCTCGCGATCGTCGCCGAGGGTCATCATGCTCTTGCCGCCGGCGAGCTGGAGGTCGGCGTCGAGAACGAAGGCGCCGCGGCTGACCACCTCCTCGCCCTCGCTGAGGCCCGAGAGCACCGGGTAGAAGGGCCCCGCCGCGGCGCCGAGGCGGACCTCGCGGAGCTCGTAGGTCGGGCGCTCGGTCCCGGGGACGGCGACGTAGACGACCGAGCGGCGGCCGGTGAAGAGCGGGGCGGTCCGCGGGATCACGAGGCTCGGGCCGGCGTCGCCCTCCTCGTCGGTGTCGACCTCGATCACGGCCTCGGCGAAGAGCCCGGGCCGGAGCTGGCCGTCGCGGTTGCCCACCTCGATCCGCACCTTCGCCGTCCGCGTCCGGTGGTCGACGACGGGATCGATGAACGCGACCTTGCCGACGAGGGGCTCGTCGGGCATCGACTCGACCGCGACGACGACCTCCTGGCCGACGCGCAGGTAGGGGAGGTCGGGCTCGTAGGCGTCGATCTGGATCCACACGCGGTCGAGGTTGGCGACGTTGAAGAGCGGCGCGCCGGCGGCGACGTAGTCGCCCTCCTCGACGAGGCGCTCGAGGACCGTGCCGGCGAAGGGCGAGCGGATCTCGACGCTGCGCGGCGCGGCCTTCTTGGCCTCGATGCGGGCGATCGCGTCGTCGCTGAGCCCGAGGAGGCGGAGGCGCTCGCGCGTCGACTCGAGGGCCGCGCTGGCCAGCGCGGCCGACGAGTGGAGGCCGCCGCGGAGCTTCTCGGCCTGCTTCACCGCCTGCACGAGGTCGCGCGTCGCCGTGTAGACCTCGGGGCTGTAGAGCGTCGCGATCACCTGTCCCTTGCGGATCTGGGCGCCGGTGACCCGGACACGGAGCCTGTCGATCCGCCCGCCGGTCCAGGCCGTCACCGCGCGCAGGCTCGACTCGTCGTAGTCGACGCGGCCGGGGAGGCGGAGCTCGGCCCGCGGCTCGCGGCGGAGCACGGGGGTCGTCCGGATCTTGGCGAGCGCCCGCGCCGACGGCGACAGGGTCGTCGGCCCGATCGCCTGGGTCTCGCCGTCGCCCTCGGCGCTCGCGGGGATCAGGTCCATGCCGCAGATCGGGCACTGGCCCGGCTCGCGCATGCGGATCTGCGGGTGCATCGAGCACGTCCAGATCACCTCCTCGGCCGCGGCGGTCGCGGTCGCGGTCGCGGTCGCGGCCCGAGCGCTCCTCCGACCTCGGCTTCTCCTTCGCGGCTACCGCCTCCGGGGCGGCCTCCGTCTCCTCCTCCTCGGCCTTCTTCTTCGGCCCGAAGAGCCAGGTCCGGAAGCGCCCCCACGCGCCGAGCGCCTCGCGCGCCTCGCGCGCCCGCTCCCGCATCAGGAGCGCCTCGGCCTCGATGACCTTCGCCCGCTCGGCGAGCTCGAGCTGCCTCGCGAGGGACTCGTCCGCCTCGCGCTGGGCGGCGAGGATCTCCCGCTCGTGCGCGAACTCCGCCTCGAGCGTGCGGTTCTCCCCGTCGAGGTCGAAGCGCGTCGCGTCGGGCGGCACCCAGCCAGTGCGCTCCTCGGCGAGCTCGAGCTCGACCTGCTCGTCCTCGTCGAGCTCGCGCTTGTCGACCTCGCTCCGCACGAGGTCGATGGTCTGAAGCACGCGCCGCGGCCGCTTCGTCTTCGTCGGCTGCGACATGAGCTCGATGTACGCGGACATCGGCGGGCAGTGCACGTCCGCGATGATCTCCACCGCCGTGCCCGTCTCCGTCTCGATGTCCGACAGCTCGCGCCGCTTCCGGTTCAGCATGTAGTTGGCGATGGCGACGGGGATCTTCGCCTGCACGTGCAGGTAGTTCCCGCGCACCACCGTCTCCTTGATGCGCCGCAGCAGGTAGAGCGCGCTCGACTCCACCGACCGCACCCGCCCGCTCCCGGCGCACGCCGAGCACGGCGTGAAGCTGCCCGTCATGATGGAGCTCTGGAGCCGCTGGCGGCTCACCTCCATCAGCCCGAACTCGCTGATCTTGCTCAGCTTCACCTTCGCCTTATCGCTGGCGAAGGCGTCGCGCATCGCCTGCTCGACCTTGCGGATGTTGTTCTTGTCCCGCATGTCGATGAAGTCGCAGACGATGAGCCCGCCGCGGTCGCGGATCCGCAGCTGCCTCGCGATCTCGGCCGCCGCCTCGAGGTTCGTCGTGAGCGCGGTCTGCTCGATGTCGTCGGTCTTCACCTTGCCCGAGTTCACGTCGATGGCGACGAGGGCCTCGGTCTGGTCGATGACGATGCTCCCGCCCGACGGCAGGTCGATCTT